>PHDQ01000257.1 GCA_002841025.1 Bacteroidetes bacterium HGW-Bacteroidetes-13
AACCGCGTGGGCAGCATGATTTCGGTTCATTTCTCCGAAACGCCCGTCACCGATTTTGAAACGGCTGCTTTGGGCAACAACGATACCTTTAAAAAGTTTTTCCACCACATGCTGTCGCAAGGCATCTACTTGGCGCCGAGTGCTTTTGAAACCTGGTTTTTGACCGATGCTTTGACTTATGAAGACTTAGACCGAACGGTGGAAGCGGTGGGGAAGGGGTTTTAGATTATAGAAAATTTGTTTTTGGAAAAACTTTAGTGCTTGATTATGAAAACTACAAAAACATACTTGGTCGTTTTAGGAATTTTCATTGCATTTAGCTTGGGATGTTCAGAGCAAATTCAAGTAAATCATAAAACCGATTGGTTGATAAAAGGTGTTAAGGGGAAAGTGGTCTAAGGATATCGAGGTACTATACTAATTTAGAAGATGTGCATTTGGCTCAAGAAATGAATTATTTAGAAGCCTATAATTTACAAACGGGATTACTAAAAAATTTTATGCTAAGAGCCTACAATTTAAAAGAATTTTCAATAAATCTTGGCATCCTCAAAACCAAGATTTAGACAATAAAAAAGTAGCTCAATGAAAAACACATCCATTAAATTATTCGAAGAAAAACAAGTGCGAAGTGTATGGAATGAAGACGAAGAAAAATGGTATTTTTCTGTTGTTGATGTATTGCAGATACTTACAGAAAGTGTAGATATTGCCTCTTATTGGAGAAAACTGAAACAGCGTTTAAAAACAGAAGGAAACGAAACCGTGACAAATCTTCACGGTTTGAAAATGCTGGCGGCGGATGGCAAAATGCGAATAACGGATGTTGCAGATACCGAACAACTATTTCGTTTAATTCAAAGTGTACCCTCACCCAAGGCAGAGCCTTTTAAATTGTGGATAGCCAAAGTTGCCAGAGAACGAATAGACGAAATTGAAGATCCCGAAATAGGCATAGACCGCTTAATGGAGACCTACCTAAAAAAAGGCTATAGTAAAGAATGGATTAATCAAAGGCTGAAAAGTATTGAGGTTCGCAAAGAACTAACCGATGAATGGGATAATCGAGGCGTAAAAAAAGGGCAAGAATATGCTATTCTTACTGATGAGATAACCAAAGCGTGGAGTGGCTTATCGGTAAAAGAATACAAAAAACACAAAGACCTCAAAAAGGAAAACCTCAGAGACAATATGAGCAATTTGGAATTGGTACTCAATATGCTTGCCGAAGCTACAACTACCGAAATAAGCAAAGAAAAAAAGCCAAAAACTTTTACAGAAAATAAAATTATAGCCAAACAAGGCGGCACTATTGCTGGAAATACCAGAAAAGAAATAGAAGAAAAAACGGGCAAAAAAGTGGTAACACCTCTTTCCGCCGGGAAATTATTAGCAGAAAAAAACAAGAAATTAAAAAGTAAATAAAAATGTCATAAACCTAACTTTGTGTGAGGTTATAGAGACAAGTGTTTTATTTTTGTAAAAAATTGTGTTAATCAAAAAAGCGCGACATGATCTTACTCGACGGAAAAAAAATATCGGAACAAATCAAGGAAGAGATTACCCAAGCGGTCAATCAGATGAAAATCAAGGGTGAAAAAGTACCACATTTGGCAGCCATATTGGTGGGCAATGACGGCGCGAGCCTCACCTATGTGGGCAGCAAAGTCAAGTCTTGCGAACGCGTGGGTTTCCTTTCCACCCTCATCAAACTGCCCAGCACCACCAGCGAAACCGAACTCCTCAAAAAAATAGCCGAACTCAATGAGAACGATGACATCGACGGGTTTATCGTGCAGTTGCCATTACCCGAACAGATTGACACGCAAAAAGTCATCATGGCCATCGACCCGGACAAAGATGTGGACGGTTTTCACCCGATGAATTTCGGAAAAATGGCACTCGACATGACGACTTTTATTCCCGCCACACCCTTTGGGATTCTAGAATTGCTCGAAAGATACGGTGTCGAAACCAAAGGAAAACACACTGTGGTGATTGGCAGAAGCCACATCGTTGGCCGACCCATGAGCATTTTGATGGGCCGAAAGGGTTTTCCCGGCAACTCCACCGTGACGCTCACGCACAGCCACACCAAAAACATCGCACAAATCACGACACAAGCCGATATCATCATCACAGCACTCGGCGTGCCGAATTATCTGAAAGCCGAAATGGTCAAAGACGACGCGGTGGTAATCGATGTCGGAATTACACGTGTTGCCGATGAAACTTCTCCCAAAGGCTATCGCATCACCGGCGATGTCGATTTTGAAAACGTGAGCAAAAAAGCGAGCTACATCACTCCCGTACCCGGCGGTGTCGGTCCGATGACAATTGCTATGTTGCTCAAAAACACTTTGTTGGCGAGAGAACGCAAACTGCTGAAAGTCCGGGGGAAAAACGCTTAACTGAGCAGTTGATGTATCAGCCGAGCCGCCAAAGAAGCTGTCTGGTTGTCTGAGTCAAAGACAGGGTTGAGTTCGGCGAAATCTACCGAAATTAATTTATTTGAATTTTTGAGGATTTGTAAAATATGGACTGCCGTGTTTGGCTCTATGCCCATAGGCGATGGTGCGCTCACACCGGGCGCGAAGGCACTTGAAAACACATCCAAATCGACCGTCAAATAGACAAAATCGACTTTTGACAAGAAATTCTTTATTATCTTTTCCAAGGAAGTAACGTAAGCGAGGTTGCATTCGGGTGCTTCCACAAAATCTACCTGCCATGCCTCGGCGCGCTCAAACAGTATTTGGGAGTTGGACGCTTTTTGGATGCCCAAACACAAATATTGAAAAGGTTTTTGATGGTCGTCACTCCATTGTTTGATTTGGTAAAATGGTGTGCCGGAATGACCAAAATCCATCGGTTTTCGCAAATCGAAATGCGCATCGAGGTTGACGATGCCGATGGTTTTCTCGGGCTGGGTTTGTTGTAAAAATTTTGAAATTCCACAAAAATGCGCCCAAGCCATGTCGTGTCCGCCACCGAGTAGGATTGGAAAAAAA
>PHDQ01000258.1 GCA_002841025.1 Bacteroidetes bacterium HGW-Bacteroidetes-13
GGTTTGCACGAGTTTTTCTCGTCACTTCCAGACGGTTACAATTACAATGTAAAAGAACGTGGCGCGATGTTGTCGGCAGGGCAGAGACAATTAATCGCTTTTTTGAGAGCATACATCACCAATCCCGGAATTTTGGTATTGGATGAGGCTACTTCATCCATCGATTCTTATTCGGAGCAATTGTTGCAAGACGCGACCAAAAAAATCACCAAAGGCAGAACCTCCATCATCATTGCCCATCGGTTGGCAACCATCAAAAAAGCAGACCGTATCCTTGTGATGGACAAAGGAGAATTGGTGGAAGCGGGCACCCACAAAGAACTGTTGAAAAACGAAAATGGATACTACCGAAAACTCTATGACATGCAGTTTGCAGTTGAAGTTGTCAGCGAGGATTAGTTTAACTTTCAGGGTTAAAGTTCAAAATTTAGGGCATGAGGCCTTGTTTTCTTGTCTCTTGTTTCACCTCGGACTTCTCACTTCCGACCAAATCAGCACATTAAAATAGGAATCAAAAAAATTTAAAAGAATCAAAAATCGTTCCCCTCAACAAGCTATGGATGATAATTCTTCAATCGTTAACTGAGTCTTGTTTCCTGACTCCTGTTTCACTTCTGACTTCCCTGCCTGACGGCAGACAGGCGACTTCTGACTTCCAGCCAATCTAATATTTGATTGGGAAGTTAGTTTTTCTTAAACCGAAGGCACATCAATTTAGATCTTCTTTGAGAAGCGACAAAAGTTTTTCGGGCGTTTCATAAAAAACAAATTCACCATTTTTAAAATAAGAAATCTCACCCGTTTCTTCGGATACCACCAAGGCCAACGCATCCGTTCTTTCTGTGATGCCGACTGCCGCTCGGTGGCGCAAACCAAATCGACTGGGAATATTGGTCTCAGATGAAACCGGTAAAATCACCCGGGTTGCCGTGATATAATTTCCTTCAATGATGGCTGCCCCATCATGTAATGGACTGTTTTTGAAGAATATACTTTCTAAAATCGGTTGTGTGACTTTGATATTCATAGAATCGCCACTGTTTCTAACAAAGTCTAAAGAATTGGATCGTTGAATGACCAACAATGCACCGGTTTTGGTTTTAGACATGTTTTGAAGTGCCAAAACGATGGCTTTGCAATTGGTCTGCAATTGCGTTTTTGCTTCACGGAAAAATTTGAATTGCTCAAGAGATTTAAAGTTCTTCAGGAATCGAGTGGAGCCAATCAAGAGCAAAAACTTTCGAATTTCTTGTTGGAAAACCACAATCAAAGCAAAAATCCCTACATTGATAAATTGCCCGAGGATGGTGCTCAGCAAATTCATGTGCAGCAACTCAGTCACCTTCCAAATTAGATAAATCATCACAATCCCGATAAAAATTGGAATGGCGACCGTTCCTTTTACCAATCGATAAATCGAGTATAAAAGGAAGGCGACAAGAATGATGTCGATGACATCAATAATTCTAAATTCAAAGGTTTGAAAACTTTCCAAGGAATCCGTTTTTTGTAAAAGTAAAAAAAAAGGATTGTTTAGCGGATATTTATTTTACACATGAATGGGACTTTCAAAAAAATATTGTCCACTGTCTGTTGTCTATTGTTGATTGCCTACCTGCCTGCCGGCAGGCAGGTTGCCCATTGTCCATTGCCTATAAATTTGTTTACCTCACAACTTGTACCTAATTTTTGAGATATTTATTCCTGTATTGCCCGATAATTCCTTAATTTCGTAACCGGAAAAAATGGCGTAAAATCCCACTAAATTTTTTACTTAAAATATTTATTAAAGCTTTTAAAATCAACACTATGAAATACGATGTGATTATACTGGGCAGTGGACCCGGTGGATATGTAACCGCGATCAGAGCTTCTCAACTGGGATTTAAGGTTGCAATCATCGAAAAAGAATCGCTGGGTGGTATTTGCCTGAATTGGGGTTGTATTCCTACCAAAGCATTGCTGAAAAGCGCACAGGTTTTTGATTATTTAAAACATGCGTCCGATTACGGATTGTCGCTCAGCGATGCCAAACACGATTTTGATGCAGTCATCAAGCGGAGCAGGGGCGTGGCTGATGGGATGAGCAAAGGTGTTCAGTTTTTGATGAAAAAAAACAAAATTGAAGTCATCAATGGTTTTGGGAAAATTCAACCCGGTAAAAAAATTGAAGTGACGGATGCAGCCGGAAAAGCTACTGTCTATGAAGCAGATCACATCATCATTGCCACCGGAGCGCGTGCGCGTGAATTGCCAAACCTACCGATAGACGGCAAAAATGTCATCGAATATCGCAAAGCAATGTCACTCGAAAAACAACCCAAAAAACTCATCGTGGTGGGTTCGGGAGCTATCGGCGTGGAGTTTGCTTATTTTTACAATTCGATGGGAACGGAAGTGACCATCGTAGAGTTCTTACCAAACTTGGTGCCGATAGAAGATGAAGATGTTTCAAAACAATTGGAGCGTTCGTTTAAAAAAGCAGGCATCAACGTGATGACCAATTCCTCGGTTGAAAAAGTTGAATCAACAGCCAATGGAGTCAAAGCCACGGTCAAGACAGCAAAAGGCGTGGAGACGTTAGAAGCCGATGTGGTTCTTTCTGCGGTTGGCATCAAATCGAATATTGAAAAAATCGGACTTGAAGAAGTGGGTATTGCGGTGGACAGAGACAAGATTTTGGTCAATGAATTTTACCAAACCAACATTCCCGGATATTATGCCATCGGCGATGTAGTACCCGGCCCGGCTTTGGCGCATGTGGCATCTGCGGAAGGCATCACTTGTGTAGAAAAAATAGCCGGATTGCACGTAGATCCAATCGATTACGGCAACATTCCGGGTTGTACCTATTGCATGCCGGAGATTGCATCTGTCGGTTTGACCGAGAAGAAAGCACGCGAAGCAGGATATGACATCAAGGTTGGAAAATTTCCGTTCTCGGCTTCGGGAAAAGCAAAAGCCTCCGGAAATTCAGATGGTTTTGTCAAAGTGAT
>PHDQ01000259.1 GCA_002841025.1 Bacteroidetes bacterium HGW-Bacteroidetes-13
ATCATATTGGGCATCACACTGATTGTTTCATCGGCAGCCTTGGTAATTCAGACATTGAATAATAGACATAAAACAGAGATTCATCGAAAATATCCGGTCATTGCAAACTACATTTTGGGCGGAGTGATTGGTTTTTTGGCAGGATTGGTCGGCATCGGCGGCGGCATTTTTTTGGCTCCGATTTTAAATCATTTACGTTGGGAAAAATCATTGACAATAGCCGCGTTGACGAGTTTTTTTATTTTAGTAAATTCTATTTCGGGTCTAAGTGGATTGTTTTTAAACGACACTTTTCAAGTCCCCGTTACCTATGCCATCGTCTTGATGTTTGTGGTGCTTTTGGGCGGACAATTAGGCACGAGAATTACCTTGCGGAAATTGAGTGGAAACGGCATCAAACGGTTGACCGCTTTGCTCGTATTCAGTGTGGGTATTCGGGTTTTATTGGTTAATGGCTTACAAATCAATTTTTGAAATGATTACTTACAAAGAAGCTTACAACAGCGTGTTGAAAAACACAACCTCTTGGGGGTTGGAAACCGTCCACATCACGGCATCGACCAATAGAATTTTAGCAACAGATGTATTTGCAGACCGCGATTTTCCGCCTTTTCACCGCGCAACCAAAGATGGAATCGCAATCAATTTTAAAGCCATTCAAAAAGGAGAAACCACTTTTCCCATTGAAGGTATTACCAGTGCAGGATCGCCTCAAATGACTTTAAAAAATACGCAAAACTGTATCGAAATCATGACCGGTGCCGTGCTTCCCGAAAACACCGATACGGTCATCATGTACGAGGAAACCGAAATTGAAAACGGCAAGGCTTTCATACGCAAAAAGCCCGAAATCGGTCAAAACATCCACCGAAAAGGAAGCGACGAAAAACAAGGCGATTTGTTGTTAAAAGCACCGTTAAAAATAACCTCGGCGGAAATAGGCGTGCTCGCCTCAGTCGGAATTTCAGAGGTTTCGGTTTTTAAAAATCCGAAAGCGGTTATTATTTCTACTGGAAATGAATTGGTAGAAGTCAACCAAACTCCTTTGCCGCATCAAATCAGAAAATCAAACAGCTATTCCTTACTTGCATTATTGGAGGCCGAGAAAATTGAGGCAGATTTGATGCATTTGATTGACGAGCCAGAAATCATCAAAAAAAAATTATCCGAAGCACTCAAAACCAACGATGTTTTGCTGTTGAGCGGCGGTGTTTCCAAAGGAAAGTACGATTATATTCCGCAGATTTTGAATGAATTGGGTGTCGAAAAAGTATTTCACTTTGTATTGCAACAACCTGGCAAACCCTTTTGGTTTGGCATCCATCCAACACTGAAAACGTTTATTTTTTCATTTCCCGGAAACCCGGTTTCCACTTTTGCCAACTATCACATCTATTTTAAAGATTGGTTTGCCGCTTGTTTCGGGTTGAAAAAGACTGCTTTTGAAGCGATTTTAGCCGAAGATATTTCAGGTTCGGAAACATTGACTAAATTTATCAAAGTGAAAACCTATTTCGAAAGCGGCCAACTTTTTGCCGAAGCCATTCCCGAAAACGGTTCGGGCGATTTGACAAGCCTGAGCCGAAGCGACGGATTTGTAAAGATTGACCCCGGAAAAGGAAAGGTTCTGAAAGGTACGCGCGTTTCTTTTATACCGACACGGAAAATCATCTAAAAGTTGATTTCATGACACACGAACTCAAAAAAATACTGCAACAATACACAATAGCCAAAGCGGTTGGTCAAAAAACGGTTTTGGCAACGGTCGTCGCGCTCGAAGGTTCGTCCTATCGAAGACCGGGCGTGTGCATGCTCATTGCGGAAAGTGGACAAATGACCGGTGCGGTCAGTGGCGGTTGTGTGGAAAAGGAAATTTTGCATCAGGCGCAATCCGTTTTTAAAGAGGGCAAAGCCAAGCTAATGACTTATGACGGTCGGTATCGATTGGGCTGCGAAGGGATATTGTATATTTTGATTGAACCTTTTGAGCCTTCCGAAAAGTGGATGGAGCAATTTCAACAGATCCTTGCCAACCGGGAGAACTTCACAACTAAAACTTTTTTCACCAAAGACGAGCTGAAAAGTTCAGAAAAATTTGGAACGGCTTACTTTTTTTCAAAAGAAGAATGTTTGACGGTTTCGCCGAATTTTGATGTCCAATCGGCTATGGCAGATGCCGAAATTTCGATTTTTGAAAATGAGTTAAAGCCTTGTTTTCGCTTGGTGATAGTCGGGAGCGAACACGACGCAGTTGAACTTTGCACGGCGGCTTCATTTTTAGGTTGGGAAGTGACGGTTATTGCATCGCCAACCGACCCGAAAACCATCGAAAATTTTCCGGGCGCACATGCTTTGATTCACAGTAATCCCGAAACCTTAGATGTAAACCAGTTTGATACCGAATCTGCGATTGTTTTAATGACCCACAGCTATGTGACTGATTTGAAGTTTTTATTAGCCTTTAAGTCTAAACGTTTTGCTTATTTGGGTTTGTTGGGACCTTCCAAAAGAAGAGAAAAGCTACTGGGCGAATTTATTGAGCATGCGCCCGAAGTTTCAGAAGATTTTTTTACCAACATTCACGGTCCGGCGGGATTGAATTTGGGCGCTGAAACCGCCCAAGAAATAGCCGTTTCCATCGTAGCCGAAATTTTAGCCGTTGTCAGAAAACAAGATGCCTCGCCTTTAAAAAAACGGAAAGGACGCATTCACAGCCAAACAGAATGACAAAAACAAACCAAATAATTTCGGTCATTTTGGCAGCCGGAGAAGCCAAAAGAATGGGGAAAACCAAGCAACTCTTGCCGTGGGGGAAACACACGCTAATTGAACACGCGATTGAACAGCATCTCAAGTCCAAAGTGTCGGAGGTTTATGTTGTTTTGGGTGCTGATGCAGAAAACATAAAAAACA
Organism: Bacteroidetes bacterium HGW-Bacteroidetes-13; assembly: GCA_002841025.1. GTDB lineage: Bacteria > Bacteroidota > Bacteroidia > Flavobacteriales > Flavobacteriaceae > UM-FILTER-40-17. The sequence continues at coordinate 2,914 of PHDQ01000259.1, forward strand.
CAATCGAAAAATTGCCGATACAACTACTGGAAAACCCGGATTGGCAATTGGGTTTAGGAAGTTCTATCGCGACTGTTGTTAA
>PHDQ01000260.1 GCA_002841025.1 Bacteroidetes bacterium HGW-Bacteroidetes-13
GTCAGGCAGGGAAGTCAGAAGTCAATGGACAAAAGACAATAGTCCAGAATCCACTTGCCTGCCGTCAGGCAGGGAAACCATAAAAAAAGCCGACAGTTTTCAAACCATCGGCTTTCATCAAAATCAAATAAAATTCAAAAATGCTTATCGTTTGATTAATTTGTTGGTGGAGGTCTTTCCTTCGCGGGTAGATTTTACCAAATAGATACCTTGACTGAGTTCGGAAACCGAAATAGCTTGGTTCGCACGAATATCCTTTGCAGATTTAACCCGGCGTCCGGTGAGATCGTAAATCTCTACTTGATCAACACTTTCATTAAATGAAAATCTGTCAACTGCCGGGTTGGGATATAACTTTATCTTGCTATCCGTCACAAAAGCATCTTCTAACGAGAATGTCGGCAAAGCAGGTGCCTGAATGTTTCCATAAATCCTAAACTCGCCCGGTTGTAACGTGATGGTCATGTTTGTATTTGTCACATTGAGCAAATTTGAACTCACGCTTGGGTCAATCACATAATCATACCAATCGCCGGTTTCCTGAAAGAAGGGTTGTACATTTTGTGGAACCACATCAAAATTGGCAACTACGGTGATGTATTTCAAATTGACTGAAGTGTCAGTTACTGCATCATCCACCAAAAAAACTTTTTTGATGCCAAGTGTTGAATTGGCCTCCACTGTAAAATTGGTGGTTTTGAAAATGGGTAAATTATTTCTGAAAAACAACACTTTTGCCCATTCTTTATAAATATCGAATCGCTCAACCACCGTTTTATATTCCCAACGAATCGGCTTCGGATCGACACGGCAACCACCAACCGTTAAGTCGGGACAGGTGTCAATACTGAAATCATAGCCCAATTCTCCAAACTGCCAAATCATTTTCGGACCAGGAATGCTTAGAAAGACTGAACCTTTAGCCGCCATGCGCGCCAATCCGGTGTTGAGGTCTTTTACATCATAGGTAGGTGCTTGAGAAGAGTTGCCGAAATTTTTGGCTCTAAACATTTGCCGCTCCTCATCGTGGCTTTCCGAATAACCCACCAAACCCGCTTGGACAAAACCCCTGTTTTTCCAAGATATTCCTGAAAAATCAGCATTTGCGCCCGTGTTAAAGCCCATGACGGTTTCGCCGTAATTAAAATTGTGATTGCCCCAAGTCATCATGCCTTTAAAAGTTCCTGTAAATCCGGATTGGCTGTGATTGGTTACCAAAACTCTTTCCTCCGTAACCGGCGCAAAATGTTCCAAAATTACATACGCATTGGGGTCAAATGTTTTTAGCGCGGCATTCATTCTTCGCAAAATATTGATACGCGAACCATCAAACGCGCTGCCGTCGCCTGCCGTTTGTGTAAATCCTTTGGTGAAATCATACCGATAGCCATCCACGTGGAATTCTTGCATCCAATACCGATTCAACCGATCAATATATGCCTGCGTATCAGCCGATGAATGTTTGATGTCATTAAAAAATTGAAAGGCCGTATTGGGATCATTTTCGTTAAAAAACGGGTTGTTTGCGGCAGGTTTGCAATTAAAATCTCCGCCACATTGATTCCATAATCTGAAGTAGGGGTTTTGCCCGGTCGCGTGGTTATACACCACATCCAAGATGATGGCAATCCCCATGTTGTGTGCCTCATTGACCAATCGTTTCAGCGCATCTTTGGTGCCGTAATATTTGTCCAAAGCCATGTGAAAGGCGGGATTGTAACCCCAACTGATGTTGCCGTCAAACTCGCTCACAGGCATCAACTCAATGGCATTGATTCCCAATTCTTTGAGGTATTGCAATCGTGCCCGAACGGCATCGAAAGAATGTAAGGCATCAAAATCACGAATCAACAGTTCATAAATCACCAAATCGGATTGCGCAGGTCTAACAAAACTTCCATCCGTCCAAGTAAAAGCCGGATCTCCCAAACGCATCAACGTAACCATGTGTTGGGTTTGCCCCACCGGATATGCCGGAAGATTCGGGTAAGTCGTTGAATCGATAAAAGGATCGTTAAATTCATCCAAAACCACTTCGGAGTATGGATCGCCAATACGAATGGTGGCATCAACGAGATATTGATACATGTGATTGAACTGTGGCGTAAGGCCGGTAAGCTCTATCCAAAATCGATTTTTGGCAGAATCTTTTTTCATCAAATAGGCGTTGTCAATCTGCCAATTGTTGAAATCGCCAATCACGTGAACAAAACTTTTCAAAGGTGCGAAAAGCACCAAGGTCGCTTTGGTCGGATCGGTCGGGTTTCGATTGAGTCCATCCAGCAAACCGGCGGGAAGTGCAGCCTCGGTAACCGTTGGCGCGATGACCACATCAAAAGTTTTGGTGATGATTTTGGTCGGATCGGCTACGGCAGTCGCTTTTAGTTCAAAACTCGTGTTTTGGGTCAGCCCCGCAGTCGTAAATGTATAGTTTGTAAGGTTGTTTTGGGTGTTGACGACGCTGCTGTTTGCTTTCAGTTCAAAATTCGCTGCCAACGATGCATTTCCGGAAACAGTCAGGGTTTGCCCGCTGTTTAGTACGGTTGTTGAATTTACAGGATTTGTCAAAGTGAATTGGAATGCGCCGACCTCAATCAAAAAATCTTGTGTTTTCTTATCTCCTGTACCGTCTTTGGCTTTGACCAACATACCTATTCTCCCGATACCGGTTCGCTGATACAAAGTATTGGGGACAAATGCAAATGAGAAAGTCCCATTTCCGTTGTTGGTCATTTTTTGCGATTCGCTAGAGCTTGTCCAAGTTCCATTGGTAGGAGAATCTAAACTATTGGTGTCGTTCAAATCGAGAGACCAAGTCCATAAATAGACATCCGTAACGCCCCAAGTAGCAGGATTGACTCCCGAAACAGTCACCGTTATTTGTTGGTTTTCCTCAAACGGATTGGGCGAAACCACAAAAGATCCGGTTTGCACCTGTGCCATCCCAAACAAGGGTAAAAAAACAAGTAAAAGAT
>PHDQ01000261.1 GCA_002841025.1 Bacteroidetes bacterium HGW-Bacteroidetes-13
TTTAAGTTTTAAAAATCACATCCGTATTCGCTTTGATGAAGCAAACATCCATAAACTCTACGGAAAAGTTAACTTTAAAAACGAAATCACGGACTATGTCTTGGAAGGAGTCGAATTTGACGGCTTCACCTGCGTGTATGGAACCTTTGCGGGTTGAGATTTACTTATCTTTTGTACAAATCTCGAATCAAAGCCTCGGCAGGTTTGTTTTGTACTGTGTATTGGCTATCTGTTTTGCCACCAGACTCACTGTGTTTGTGAAACCACTTCCACAGAAACCCACCTTCAAACCAGGGCTCTTTCCAAAAAGTTCTGTTGATGGCTTCCAAAGCATTTGTTTGCCCTTCAAAGTTGATGTTGGTCATCGCGGTTGAGGAATTCCACGGTTCTTTTGCCGTAAAATCGACGCTTCTATATCCGTATTCTGTAAATAAAACTTTCTTACCAGTAACTTGTGACAGCTGTCGTATTTTCTCTTTATAAGGTTTCCAAGCTTCTGTCAGGCTCGCTACGGTAGGTGTTTTTTCCTCGGATAAAGGAAAATAAGCATCTATACCGATAAAATCGAGCTGTTTCCAATGTGGAAAATTGTCATACGTATCCCAGTTTTCAGCATAAGTCAGTTTACCTTTATAAATCGCGCGAACTTTTTTGATTAATTCAGCCCAATAAGCCGGTCTTGCTTTGACAAAAGAGGCGAGTTCCGTCCCGATGGAAAACACTTCAATTTGTTGCTCCTGAGCCACTTTGGCGTATGTTAGAATGAAATCGGTATAAGATTTTTCGAAAACTTGCCAATCTGCTTCAGATTTCATCATGATTTGACCGGTAAATTCCCCTCTTCGAATCCAAATCTGTGGTTTCAACATGATTTTGATTCCGTTCTTTTTAAAAGTATTGCACATGTCCATGATACCGTCCACGCGTTCGCCCTTCCATTGCCGCTCCATGTTGAATCGCACTTCGGGGCTGTCCAATGCAGCCATAAAAGCAAACGGACTCAAAGCCGTCCAATTCGCATTGATTGCTCTGATTGGTTGAATGTGCGAATCCGTGATGCTCTCGTGCGAACTCACAAAACTCACTCCGTCAATTTTATCGGATTGTTGCGCAAGTCCGATGGAACTCAAAAGCCCAATTACGCAGATGTAAAATCGATTTTTCATCATTTTGTTAAGTTTATTGTGCCTTAGATTTCTGTAATTGTCTAAACTAATTCTCAGTTTGATAGCTTTTTAGGTAATGCTTGTAAAACAAAGGTATGGTTTCAATTCCTTTTAAAAAGTTAAAAATTCCAAAATGTTCGTTGGGTGAGTGGATTGCATCCGAATCCAGACCAAAACCCATCAACACCGATTTGGTACCCAACTCTCTTTCAAACAATGCGACTATCGGAATGCTGCCACCCGAATATTGCGGCAATGGAGCGATGCCAAAGGCTTCTTGATAGGCTTCAAAAGCCGCGCGATAACCAATGTGATCAATCGGCATCAAATAAGCTTGACCGCCGTGGTGAATTTTAACCTCGACTTTAACGCCTTTTGGCGCAATCGATTTAAAATGTTTGGTAAACAAGTCGGATATTTTATTCCAATTTTGGTTGGAGACCAATCGCATCGATATTTTCGCATACGCTTTGGAGGCGATAACCGTTTTGGCACCTTCGCCCATATAGCCGCCCCAAATGCCATTTACATCGAGCGTCGGACGAATGGAGTTGCGCTCGAGGGTGCTGTAACCTTTCTCGCCATACACGGAGTCTATTTGCAAAGCAGCTTGGTATTCTTCCAAAGAAAATGGTGTTTTGGCAATTTCGTTTCGTGCTTTTTCCGACAATTCGACTACGTCATCATAAAATCCGGGGATAGTTACACGGTTGTTATCATCGTGGAGAGAAGCTATCATTTTCGCCAAAATATTGATGGGATTGGCCACCGCACCGCCGTAGAGTCCGGAGTGCAAATCGCGGTTGGGTCCGGTCACTTCCACTTCCACATACGACAATCCACGCAGACCGCATGTGATAGACGGTTGGGTATTGCTGATCATGCCCGTATCGGAAATCAGTATGATATTGTTGGTCAACTTCGCCTTGTTTTGCTTGACAAAAGTCTCCAAATTGACCGATCCTACTTCTTCTTCGCCTTCTATCATAAACTTGACGTTGCAGGGCAGTCCGCCGTTTTTCAACATTGTCTCCAAGGCTTTGATATGCATAAACATCTGTCCTTTGTCATCACAAGCACCACGGGCAAAAATAGCACCCTGCGGATGAATGGCAGTCGTTCGGATGGTGGGTTCGAAAGGTGGCGTTTCCCACAATTCGAGCGGAGTGGCAGGTTGCACGTCGTAATGCCCGTACACCAAGATGGTGGGAAGTGCAGGGTCAATCAATTTATCGGCATAGACAATCGGATGACCGGATGTTTGGTGAATTTCAACCGTGTCGCAACCGGAAGCTCTTAGCAACTCGCTGACTTTGGAGGCGGCTTTTTGCACGTCTGCTTTGTATTGGCTGTCTGCACTGATGGACGGAATGCGGATTAAGTCGAATAATTCGGCTATAAATCGGCTCTTGTTTTCTTGTATATAGAGGTTGTAGGACATGAATAAATGGGTTTGCTCAAAAATACTCAATATTTTTTTTGAAAAATGTGAATCTTATTAAAAATCTTGACTAAATTTGCCGTCCGATTACGCTGTTATCGTCAGTTTGAATTGCGGGCGTGGTGAAATTGGTAGACCCGTCCGAACGGAGTTCATCCGGGCGGGCACGCCAGACTTAGGATCTGGATAGTTATAAAAAAAGTTCTTGAAATATTGATATGCGGGTGTGGTGAAATTGGTAGACACGCCAGACTTAGGATCTGGTGCCTCACGGTGTGTAGGTTCGAGTCCTATCACCCGCACAACGAATAGCCTCTAAGAAATTAGGGGCTTTTTGTTTTTGAAACGAAAACAAAGTGTAGGTTC
>PHDQ01000262.1 GCA_002841025.1 Bacteroidetes bacterium HGW-Bacteroidetes-13
TTGGCGCATTATTATACCGACCCCGTCATTCAGGAAATTGCAGATTATGTGGGTGACAGCTTGGGATTGTCCGAACAAGCCGCCAAAACACACGCCGACATCATCGTTTTTGCAGGCGTACATTTTATGGCAGAGACGGCAAAAATTCTCAATCCCGACAAAAAAGTACTCGTCCCCGACCTGAATGCTTCTTGCTCTTTGGCAGAATCTTGCCCGCCCGACAAATTCAGACCCTTTGTCGAAGCTCATCCCAATCACATTGTCATTACCTATGTCAATTGTTCCGCTGAAATAAAAGCCTTGAGCGATTTGGTTTGTACCTCTTCCAACGCCGAAAAAATCATCAACTCCGTTCCCATAGATCAACCGATTATTTTCGCACCCGATAAAAATCTCGGCACGTATCTGATGCAAAAAACCGGTAGAGAGATGCTTTTATGGGACGGTACCTGCATGGTACACGAAGCTTTTGCCATCGATAAAATATTGGCTTTGCATCAAAAACATCCCGAAGCAAAATTTATCGCACATCCCGAATCAAGTCCCGAAATTCTCAAAATCGCAACCTACATCGGCTCCACCACCGGCATGATTCAATTTGTGAAAAACAGTCCCCACAAAAGTTTTATCGTGGCTACGGAAGCCGGAATTTTGTACGAAATGCAAAAGACCGTTCCCGAAAAAGAACTCATTCCCGCGCCGGCGAAAGAAGACAATACCTGCGCATGCAGCGAATGTTGGTACATGAAACTCAACTCGCTCGAAAAACTGTATCTGTGCCTCAAAAATGAAACGCCCGAAGTAAATGTGCCCAAAAACATACGTGAAAAAGCACTCGTCCCCATCCGACGCATGCTCGAATTATCCAAATAACATCCCATGCCCAATTTTGATTTTTTGGTTGTAGGCTCCGGCATCGCCGGATTGAGTTATGCCATCAAAACCGCCGAACATTTTCCGGAAGCCAAACTCGCGATTGTTACCAAATCCGATGAAAATGAGTCGAATACCAAATACGCCCAAGGAGGTATCGCCGTAGTCATCGACCAAATTCGTGATTCTTACGAACAACACATTCAAGACACCCTCAAAGCCGGCGATGGATTGTGCAATCTCGAAATCGTTAAAATTGTGGTTACCGAAGGCTATGACCGACTCAATGATTTGCTCAAATGGGGTGTCGATTTTGACAAAAACCAACAAGGTGGTTTCGATTTGGGTTTGGAAGGTGGTCATACCGAAAACCGCATTCTTCATCACAAAGACCTCACCGGATATGAAATAGAAAAAAACCTGTTGGAACAGATTGCAAACATGCCAAACATACAGGTGTTTTCGCAACATTTTGCGGTGGACTTAATCACCCAACACCAACTCGCATCGAAAAATGAGCAACTCCCGCAACAAAGACAATGTTTCGGTGCCTATGTATTCAATCCTTTTACCAAAAAAATCGAAATATTTTCGGCAAAAATTACTTTGTTGGCCACCGGCGGTGTGGGACATATTTATCAAAACACAACCAACCCGACTATAGCAACCGGCGACGGAATTGCCATGGCGTATCGTGCCAAAGCCCAAATTGAAAACATGGAGTTTATCCAGTTTCATCCCACTGCCCTATTCCACCCACAAACTGTACCCTCCTTTTTGATTTCTGAAGCCGTGCGCGGATTTGGTGCATTGCTGAGAAACAAAGCGGGTCAACTTTTTATGGAGAAATACGACCCGCGCAAAGAATTAGCATCCAGAGATATCGTATCGAGAGCCATCGACAGTGAACTCAAAAAAAGTGGTGACGAATGTGTGTATCTCGACTGCCGTCATTTGGATCAAAAAGCATTTGAAAATCATTTTCCTACCATCCTTCAAAAAGTCAATGAAATTGGAATTGATTTGAAAAAAGACATGATTCCGGTCGTACCCGCCGCGCACTATCTTTGCGGTGGCATACAAGTGGATGCTTACGGACAAACCAGCATCGACAATTTGTATGCTTGTGGTGAGTGTTCAAACACCGGTTTGCACGGAGCGAACCGATTGGCATCAAATTCGCTGCTTGAAGCCCTTGTTTTTTCGCACCGTTGTTATCTCAACTCAATCGAAAAATTCAAGAAAACCCAAATGCCCGAAGATATTTTGCCCTGGAATGAAGGAAACGCGAAAGAACCGGAAGAACTTATTTTAATCACACACAACCGCAAAGAATTGCAGACCATCATGAATGATTATGTGGGAATTATCCGGTCTGACGAACGCCTTTCGAGAGCGCTTAACAGACTCAAAATACTCTTTGAAGAAACGGAGGCACTTTACAAAAGGTGTAAAATTTCTACCGAATTGATCGAACTCCGCAACATGATTTCGGTGGCTTATTTGGTAGTCAGACAATCGCAAAAAAGAAGTGAAAACAGAGGTTCTTTCTTTAAAATTGGTTCGATTTAGAATAGAGCGAGGATGGAGTGGAACGTTAGAATCTTAACTTACACATAAAAGAAGCTTTAAATTATAGATAATATTCAGTCCTCCATTCGGATATAAAAAAATACATTCGATGGTTTGAATTCAAATTCATATAAAAAAACTAAATTTGAGAAACTGAAAAACCATCCAAAAATGAAAAATTTAACAGCCCTACTTTTTATACTTTTGATGATTTCCTGTAAAAACGGAAACTCAAAAGCGGAAGATCCGGCAACAGCTGAGACTCCCTTAAAACCCACTGTCGAACAACGAGAATTTCCTGCTTTTATGGATAGTTTATTTGCCAAACACGGTGGTTATGACACTTGGCAACGGCTCAATTATCTCACTTTTGGCATCCAAAAACCGAGTGGTTTAGAGACTCACCAAATCGATTTAAAAAGAAGACGCGATAAAATGATTACTGACAAGTTTTCATTGGGTTTTGACGGCAAAGAAGTCTGGATTAAACAAGATTCAGCCTATTTCAAAAGCAACCCAAAATTT
>PHDQ01000263.1 GCA_002841025.1 Bacteroidetes bacterium HGW-Bacteroidetes-13
CCCCAATCCGGTGAAACCCGATTTTAACGGAAACCTGACCATCCGAAATCTCACCAGAAGAGCCAAAGTGAAAATCACAGATATTTCCGGAAACTTAGTATTTGAAACCATCGCGCAAGGCGGCACCATCGAATGGGATTTGAGAGCTTTTGGCAGATATAAAGTTGCCTCAGGTGTCTATATGATTATCATCATCAACGATGACGGTTCACAATCAAAAGTAACCAAAGTGATGATTATCCGCTGATGAGAGTTCAAACAAAAGCATTTGTTTTGTCCAATCTTCGATATAGCGATACCAGCTTGATTGTCAGATGCTACACCGAGTCCTCCGGACTGAAATCCTACCTGATAAAAGCTGCGCTCAGTCCGAAAAATAAAAAATTCAAAGCTTCTTTTTTCTTACCGCTTACTTTTCTTGATATTGAAGCCGTACACAAAAACAAGGGAACGCTCGAATCCATTTCTGAAATCAAAATTGCCGCACCTTTTCACAGCATCCACAGTGAAATTGAAAAAAGCACGGTTGCCGTTTTCCTGTCGGAAGTTTTATCGATGTGTTTAAAAGAGGAAGAAACCAACCCCGATTTGTTTCATTTTCTTGAAAATGCCTTTTATTTTTTTGAACATCAAAACGAGGCTGTCAATTTTCATTTGTATCTGTTGGTGCATTTGAGTCGTTACTTAGGTTTTGCACCGGATTTGTCCGGTGAAGGTGATTTTTTTGATTTGAATGAAGGCATTTTAACCCAAACCAACGCCAATCTTTGCATGACCGAAGCTTCTTCAAGCTTGTTAAAACAACTGTCTCAAATCGATTTGGAAAACCTTTCGCAACTTAAAATTTCATCCCATCTTCGGCAAGATTTTTTAAATCTGTTGCTTCATTATTATGAGATTCATTTCGACGGATTCAAAAAACCGCGTTCGTTGGCTGTTTTAAAGCAAATTTTTGCAAGATAAATCAACGCGTTTACTTTTCAATCCGATGAAAATCATTAATTTCGCAACTTCAAAAATGAAAGTGATTTCATGAACAAGAAATTTAAAGAATACAGTGGTTTAAATCTGCCCAAACTGGCGGACGAAATACGCGATTATTGGAATTCGGAAGCCATTTTCGAAAAGAGCATCTCAACAAGAGAAGGCAACAAGCCTTTTATCTTTTTTGAAGGCCCTCCTTCTGCCAATGGTTTGCCCGGCATTCACCATGTGATGGCGCGAACGCTCAAAGATGTTTTTTGCCGCTACAAAACCCAAAAAGGATTTCAAGTAAACCGCAAAGCCGGTTGGGATACGCATGGCTTGCCTATTGAGCTGGGTGTCGAAAAAGAATTGGGTATTACCAAAGAAGACATCGGCACCAAAATCACGGTGGAAGATTACAATGCAGCTTGCAAAAAAGCGGTTATGCGCTACACCGATGTGTGGAACGACCTCACCGAGAAAATCGGTTATTGGGTGGACATGACGGACCCCTACGTGACTTACGAACCCAAATACATGGAGTCGGTTTGGTGGTTGCTCGAACAACTTCACAAAAAAAATCTGATTTACAAAGGATATACCATCCAACCCTATTCTCCCAAAGCTGGTACCGGTCTTAGTTCGCACGAACTCAACCAACCCGGTTGCTACCGCGATGTGACAGACACTTCGGTGGTGGCTCAATTTAAAAGCACCCAAAGCAAAGAAGGAAATTCGATCGCCAAGGCATTCGGCATCGCTGCCAATCTTTTAGAAGAGTCATTTTTTTTGGCTTGGACAACTACGCCGTGGACTTTACCCTCGAATACCGCACTGACGGTGGGTGAAAAAATAGATTATGTATTGGTCAAAACCTTCAATCAATACACTTTTAAACCCAGTTGCGTTGTTTTGGCAAAAGCATTGGTAGGCAAACAATTTTCCGGCAAATTTTTCCTCTCTACGGATGAAAATGATTTTGTCAATTACACGTCCGATCACAAAAAAATCCCCTATACAATTTTGGGTGAATGCAAAGGAAAAAATTTGATAGGCATTCGGTACGAACAGCTTTTGCCTTATGCCTTGCCTTATCAACACCCTGAAAATGCTTTTCGGGTCATCTCGGGAGATTTTGTAACCACGGAAGACGGTACGGGTATCGTTCACATCGCGCCTACTTTTGGTGCCGATGATGCCAAAGTTGCCAAAGAAGCCGTCCCGGAAGTCCCGCCACTTTTGGTTTTGGATGAAGATGGGAATCCTGTTCCCTTGGTCGATTTGCAAGGAAAATTCACCAAACACTTGGGCGAATTTGCGGGTAAATATGTCAAAAATGAGTATTATGCCGATGGAGAAGCACCCGAAAAGTCGATCGATGTTGAAATTGCCATCAAACTCAAAGAAGAAAACAAGGCTTTTAAAGTCGAGAAATACGTACACAGCTATCCGCATTGTTGGCGGACAGACAAGCCGGTACTCTACTATCCGCTCGATTCTTGGTTTATAAAAGTTACTGAGAAGAAAGACCGGATGTATGAACTCAACCAAACCATCAATTGGAAACCCAAAGCCACCGGAGAAGGACGATTTGGAAACTGGTTGAAAAACGCCAACGACTGGAATTTGTCGCGGTCGCGATTTTGGGGAATTCCGCTTCCCATTTGGCGCACAGAAGACGGCAAAGAGGAAACATTCATCGGCTCTGTAAAACAGTTGAAAGAAGAAATCCAAAAATCAATCGAGAAAGGGTTGATGGATTCGGATCCCTTTGCAGATTTTGAAGTTGATGACATGAGCGAAGAAAATTACGCCAAAATCGATTTGCACAAAAGCATTGTTGACCGCATTGTTTTGGTATCGCCGCAGGGCAAACCCATGCGCCGCGAACCCGACCTGATTGATGTTTGGTTCGATTCCGGTTCTATGCCTTATGCGCAGTGGCACTACCCTTTTGAAAACAAAGATAAAATAGATACCGGTTCGACTTTCCC
>PHDQ01000264.1 GCA_002841025.1 Bacteroidetes bacterium HGW-Bacteroidetes-13
AGAAACATTTCAGATTGGTGATAATAAGCCGCTGCCAAATAATAATCGGTCGGAGAAGGATTGCCTCCGTTCATTGTGGATTCTATGCTTGCCAAAGTGATTTCTTTGGTGGGAACATTGAAAGTTAATTTCCCATAAAATTCATCCCAAATAAAGGTAAGCGATGCAGAGTCGTTGGTCAAGTCGCCAAAAACAAGTGTGAAGGTTTCGACCGGAATCGGGAATTCCTCCATGTCCATCTTGGTGTGAAGTGCAATTTTATTTTCATCCCATTTTTGTGGCAAACCATTGTTTGCAAAATCTTTATAGAAAAAAACATCCCAAAATGCTTGACCTGGGATTGAAAATATGGCATAGGTTCCTTTTGCCAAAGTTTTTCCATCGATGACGACATCATCGCCAAAAGTGATTTTGGTATTGGCATTGGCTCCGGTGCGCCAAAGTTTATCCCAAGGTACCAAGTTTCCAAACACAATCCTGTCTTTGGCTGATGGTCTTGAATATTCGAGTGTAACCTGTGTAAGCCCGACTGTTTGTTCAATTCTGGCAAACGGACTGGGTTGTGGTGTTTTGACCTGAGCTGAGGCAGCAATTCCAACGAATAGACTGCATGCGATGAGATATTTTTTCATGATCGTTCGGTTAGGTTTTTCGGGGAATAAAGTTACTGAATTTTAATCAAATAAGTTGATCTAAACTCGACACGGCAACCGGTCGTTCGACGGTGTAACCTTCGCCGTATTCTGTACCAATCAATCGACCCAAATCTTGTGCGCGATAACGAATGCTTTCGATAAAATTTTTGCTGGTTATCGGCGTTTCCGGTTCTTTGCTGTCGGGGTCGTAAAATTGCGATTTATAGGCTTTTACGGATTCTATCTTTTGGTCGATAAAGCCAGTGACATCCACGATAAAATCGGGTTGCAGGTTTTTCCACTGAATGTAGTGATACACTTGTCTGGGTCGCCAATGTTGTTGTTTCTGCTCTTTGTGGAACGTTTCAATTTTTTGCAAACCGGACAAAAAACAGGCATCGCTGACCAACTTGCTTGCTTTGCCATGATCGATGTGCCGGTCGTCAACTGCGTTGCAAATGACAATATCAGGTTTGTACTTCCTGATGATTTTGATGATTTCGAGTTGATGCGAAGTGTTGTTCACGAAAAAGGCATCGGCAAATTCGACATTTAATCGGACTGACACACCCAAAATTTCTGCTGCTTTTTTGGCTTCTTCATCTCTTTGTTCGGCACTTCCTCTTGTGCCCATTTCACCGCGAGTCAGGTCGAGGATACCAACTTTTTTTCCCAAGCTGATTTCCTTTGCCAAGGTCGCGCCGCAACTCAATTCTACATCGTCCGGGTGGGCACCAATCGCCAATATATCAAGTTTCATATATGTAAAATTTATTTTTTAGCGGTCATATATGTTATCGCATTTTATTTATTGGTGTTTGCTTGCGCAAACTTGTTGTTAATGGCGATTTCATCTGTGCTATTTTTGAAAAACCTTTTTTACAACTCAGTTTTCAAATCGTCAAAAGCAAAGTTGTTTTTAGGTAAATTATTTGAAGTTCAAATATAGCTTTTTTCTCAAATCTGTAGGGAACATTTGCATTGTAATTTTGGGATGGATTTGTTTTTTTTAATTGATACAGGTTTCACAGGCAAGATTTCCTTCTTTTAAAGTCAAAAATTCCCCAAACTGATCAAAAGAAATATAACTTAAATCGCCATCGTGTTGGGTGTAAATTCTTTTGACATCCGGATCGAGTTTGATAACCGTGTTTTCGGGTAGATACAAATTGACGCGGATTTTTTCGTTTTGTCCCTTTCTGGAAAGTTTGGATAAAAAATAATCGCTCAAAACCAATGTATCACCTTTGATTTCAACGGGAAAATCAATTTGCTCAGCATACGTAGCTGCCGTTTTTTCGTCGGGACCTTGGGCGGTGCGAATGATTTCTAACACGGCCGTTGAGTCCACACTTGATTTTAAGTGAAATTGTATGTTTCTATTCAAAACGGCATACTTGTTTTTATCCTTGACAAAGACACCCAAGAATCGATTCCGTCGATTGTAATTTTCGGAAGATTGGTTTAAATTCACGACCAAAGTATCTGATTTAGCAAGCGTACGACTGATTTCTGAAGTAGATTCTTCCTGAAAAACTGTCCATTGCGCTTCGCGAAGTCCGATAGAAACCAAGGCGGCGACAGACAACACCCAAATGCTCAACAAACCAATGTTTGCAACCGAACCGATGGATTTTGTTTTCCCGGCGAGTAAGCTCAATCCCGATTGAAACAGATAGAAAAAAGGAATGCAAACAGCCAAGAAAACAGCGAGGATTATCAGCCAGGTAGGAATGTCGCTGTAACTGGTTTGTTCGATAATCATTCCCCAAGGCGTGCTGCCGGCATTGACAAAAAGAAACACAAAAAAAGTAACGGTCATGGCAACCAATACGCTCATCGCGATGATCATCAGCAAAACGCCGATTGCTTTCACGACAAATCTGACCAAACCCGCGATGACATCACCCAAACCTTCGAGCCCGGATTTGACACCTTCTTTGACCGATTCTCCGGTTTTTTTAAAATCTGCTTGGTTGATTTTATCGGTTACTTCGTCAAATTTTTTTTTTACTTTCCGTTCGATGTTTTCAATATTGGCAGAAATGCCTTTCATGGCCAATTTTTCGGAGGTCGATTTGGCTTCCGGCAAGATTGCCCACAGCACGATATAGACGATGATTCCTGAGCCCAAACCTGCCAAAACCAAGAGAACCCAAATCAAGCGCACCCAAACCACATCGATGTTGAAATAGTGCGCCAATCCGCCCGAAACACCCCCCAAAACTTTGTGGTCGGGATCACGGTAGAGTTTTTTGGGTATCTGACCCGAATAGCTTTCTCTTTC
>PHDQ01000265.1 GCA_002841025.1 Bacteroidetes bacterium HGW-Bacteroidetes-13
GAAAAACGACCTTGTGCACCTTCGTACCGAATATCCGTCAATTGCCAACTGCCGTTGAGCGTCGTCCGGATGGAACGATTGTCTTTTTTGATAGAACAGGACGAAAAAACAAACACAAGCACAAATACAGCTAATAACCGGTTTACATAATGTTTCATAGGTTGTTAATTTTGATTGTAAAATTAGTGAAAAGTTTGATGGTTTTATGACAATCAATAGTTCATTAGTTCTATCAAAACCTGTTCCAATTTAGATTTAGCCATAAACTGATCTTCCAACAATTTGGTAAACGGAATCGGCGTATCCAAACTTCCCAATCTTTTAATGGGCGCATCCAGATATTCAAAGCAATTTTCTGCTATCAATGCCGCAATGTCCGAAGCGAATCCGGCTGTCAAAGTGTCTTCATGTACAATCAGCACTTTACCGGTTTTTTTTACCGAAGTGAAAATAGTTTCCGAATCCAAAGGAACTAAAGTGCGTAAATCAATCAAATCTGCATCAATTTCAGGATGATTTTCCAAGACTTCTAAACACCAATGCACCGCCATTCCATAACTGATGATGCTCACTTGATTGCCCGATTTCAACAAATTGGCTTTTCCGAAAGGCAAGGAGTAATAGGTCGTCGGAACTTCTTGCGTTATGTTTCTGTACAAACCTTTGTGCTCGAAAAACATTACCGGATTGGGGTCGTTGATGGCCGTTGTCAACAAGCCTTTGGCATCATAAGGGAATGCGGGATACGCTACTTTCAGTCCAGGTGTTTTAATAAACCAAGCTTCGTTGGTCTGCGAATGAAACGGCCCGGCTTGCATGCCGCCTCCGCAAGGCATCCGAATTACCACATCGGCAGGCTGACCCCAACGGTAGTGTACTTTGGCTAAATAATTAACAATCGGGTTGAATCCGGTGGAAACAAAATCGGCAAACTGCATTTCGACTACGCTTTTATATCCGTTGATGGAGAGTCCCATCGCGGTCGAAACAATGCCTGACTCACAAAGTGGTGTGTTTCGAACCCGTTCTTTTCCGAATTTTTCGACCAGTCCTTGGGTGATTTTGAAAGCGCCTCCGTATTCGGCGATGTCTTGTCCCATCAAAACCATATTGTCGTGTCGCTCCATCGATTGCTGCAATCCTTGCGAAAGTGCATCGATGAAACGAATATTTTCTGTGGTACTTTCAGGTTTCGTTTGCAAATCGTCAAAGGACGCGTACACATCGTTCAACTCGGTTTCTTCATCGGGTTCGATAGGTGCTTCTTCATTGGCTCGTTGCCAATCCGCATCGATGATGCGCGCATATTCAACGCTGAATAAGTGTTCTTCTTCTTCTTTCAAGATTTCATTTTCCAGCAAAAACGCTTTAAAATTCCGAATCGGATCACGTGCTTGCCAATGCTGCATCAATTCGTCCGGCACATATTTGGTACCGCTCGCCTCCTCATGTCCGCGCATGCGAAAAGTTTTGCATTCCAGCAGTACAGGCTTGGGGTTTTGCCGCATGGTTGCAGTCAATTCAACAACCTTCTGGTAAACTTCCAAAATATTGTTTCCATCCACTTGATATGCTTCCATACCATAACCGATTCCTTTGTCAATCAAGTCTTTGCAACGATATTGCTCGGTAGTTGGGGTGGAAAGCCCGTAACCGTTGTTTTCGATGACAAAAAGGACAGGCAACTGCCAAACCGCAGCGATGTTGAGTGCTTCGTGAAAATCACCCTGACTCGTGGCTCCTTCACCGGTAAAAACAGCCGTAACGCAGGTTTCATTTTTAAGTTTATGTGCCAAAGCGATGCCGTCTGCCACGCCCAATTGCGGTCCGAGATGCGAGATCATCCCGATGATTTTATACGCCTGAGTCCCAAAATGAAAAGAGCGATCGCGCCCTTTGGTAAAACCCGAAGCTTTTCCCTGCCATTGTGCAAACAAACGGTGAAGGGGAATCTCGCGAGTGGTAAATACACCCAAATTGCGGTGCATCGGCAAAATGTATTCATCTGTATGCAAAGCCGCCGTAATTCCGACTGAAATTGCCTCCTGACCGATTCCCGAAAACCATTTTGACACCTTGCCTTGCCGGAGCAGTATCAGCATTTTTTCTTCAATCATGCGCGGCTTGAGCATCGAAAAATAGAGCATTTTCAATTGTTCGTCCGTCAAATTGTTTCGATGAAAAATCAGCTTTTGCGTTTCGGTTGTCATGGGTTTTGCAGATGGTAAATTCTCACTCAAAAGTAGAAATAAGTTTCAGACTAATAAAATGTATTTGTCGGGAAATATAACAAATCGCAGTTTGGGTTGATAGAAATGTAACGAGCTATTCAAGTTTCAGGTTTCAAGTTTCAGGTTTCTGGTTTTTAGTCACTTGATGCTGATTGCCAGTTTGATTGTCTCTCTTGAATCATTTTTCCGGTTTCGCAATCAAAACAACCCTTTCGCCTTTATTTCCAAATATTTATTGATGGTGTTGACCGTCAGGTTTTTTGGTGCTGTCAGGATGGTTTGGATGTTGTTTTTTTGCAAAGTGGCAACCATCAGTTTTTTATCGGATTCAAACTTCTCGGCGATGGTTTTTTCATAGACATCCCAAAGATTCTCGGCAGGTTTTTCGGTGAGTTGATGCAACTCCGTATTTTCAAAAAACACCACGACCAACAAGTGTTTTCGGGCAATTGCTTTCAAATAAACCAATTGCCGGTTTAGAGCCGACAAATGTTCAAAATTGGTGTAAAGAATCAGCAAACTCCGCTGGTTGAGTTGATATTTCAATGCAGCGTGCAAAGCGCCAAAGTCGGAGTCGGAAAATTGGGTTTCAATGTTGTACAAGCGTTCCATAATCGCTTGCATGTGTGCAGCACGACTCGATGCAGGCAAATTGTTGTCAACCGTTTTTGAAAAG
>PHDQ01000023.1 GCA_002841025.1 Bacteroidetes bacterium HGW-Bacteroidetes-13
CCATCTTCTCCACCAAAACAGGTCGTGGATTCCTCCGATGTTTCGGAGCCATCTTCTCCACAAAAAAAGGCCGTGGATTCCTCCGATGTTTCGGAGAGCCTTCTTTCTACATTTTATTAAACCTCAACTTACCTCAAAACATGAGTTCGATATATAATAATTTTGTTTAAAGCAGTTTGAGATTGACTCATTAACATCTGTGCCGATCTGCGTTATTTGCGGGAGACTTTTAAAGAATTTTCCCGCTGATTCCGCAAATGTACGCAGATGACTACTTTTTGAAAATTATTGAATGACAGTGATTTGAGTTTAATCTGATTGGAAAGTTTGTTTTTTTTAATTCGAACTCACGTTCAAAAGTAATTGAGGTTTTTTTTTTTAATCTCGTTCAAAAAATAATCTCTACTTTTAATTCTTAAAAAATACACTATGTCAATCGCTCACTTTTCAAGCATCATCTCCGGTGTAATGACCTGGGGGGAATGGGGTAAAAACCTAAACACCAAAGATGTAGCTAATCTTATAAATCACACAATCAACCAAGGAATTACCACGATTGACCACGCTGATATCTATGGAAATTATACCACCGAAGCACTTTTTGGCAGCGGTTTCAAAGCATCCGGCCTCCATCGAAACGCCATTCAAATCATCACCAAGTGTGGAATCCAACACCTTTGCCCAAACCGCGACAACAAAGTTAAACACTACAATTACGGCAGCGATTACATCATTTGGTCTGCCGAAAATAGTTTAAAAAACCTGCAAACGGATTACATAGATCTGCTCCTGCTCCACCGTCCCAGTCCGTTGATGGATCCGACGGAAATTGCGGAAGCCGTTCAGAAATTATTAAAAGATGGGAAAATCCTTCACGTGGGCGTGTCTAATTTCACTCCTTTGCAAACGGATTTACTCAAAAAACACATTCCGATTGTCGCCAATCAAATCGAATGCTCCATCACCCACAGCCAACCGATGTTTGACGGCAGTCTTGACCACATGATGGTAAACGGAATTGAACCCATGTCTTGGTCCTCTCTGGGAAGCGTATTCAAAAATGACACGGAGCAGTCGCGGCGAATCATGCGTTTACTCGATGTTTTTTCAAAAAAATACGAAGCTACACCCGATCAATTGTTATTGGCGTGGTTGCTCAAGCATCCCGCGAAAATTCGACCCGTAATTGGCACAGCCACTCCTGAGCGCATCGCACTGGCTGCCCAATCAGTAGAAATTGATGTAGAACTTGAAGATTGGTTTTTGCTCTTGGAGGCTGCGGTAGGTCATCCGGTCGCGTGATGAATGACTGTTAATTTTACAATGGAAAATCAGTTCCGATGAACCCGATAAATTAGCTTTTAGCCGTTAGTATTTAGATATTAAATAACGTGAGTTCGATTCAAAATAAGTTATAACCTAATGATTAATAATTGATTAACGTAATATTCGAGTGCTACCTCGAGTGCCCGCCTGAATGACAAAGTCGGGCAGGCGGGCGCTCAACCTGACAGTATTTGTATAAACAACTATATGTCAGTTAAATATAAATCGAACTCACGTTAAATACTAAAAGCCTTTAAAACAAAGTAGAACCAAAATAAAAAATATTCCTCTCATGTCAAAAACTGTCTTTATCACCGGTGCAACTTCAGGAATCGGCGAAGCCACGGCTCATCAATTTGCCGGATTGGGGTTTCGGCTGATTCTCTGTGGAAGAAACCAAGAAAAACTGAATGAGTTGGAAAAAAACCTCGGCAAAAAAACAAAAGTTCACACTTTGTGTTTTGATGTTCGTGATAAAAAAGCTGTTTTTTCGGCAGTCGAAAATCTGCCAAAATCTTTTTCAAACATCGATATTCTCATCAACAACGCCGGCAACGCACACGGTCTCGACTCCTTCCAAAATGCGGACTTGGAAGATTGGGACATGATGATAGACATCAACCTGAAAGGTCTTATTTATGTGACCAAAGCCATCCTTCCGGGGATGATTGAACGCAAATCGGGGCATATCATCAACATCGGATCAACAGCGGCCAAAGAGGTTTACCCAAATGGCAATGTCTATTGTGCTTCCAAACATGCGGTTGATTCTATCAATCAGGCTCTGCGCATCGATTTGAACAAAACCGGCATACGCGTGGGAGCCATACATCCGGGTTTGGTGCATACCAATTTTTCAAAAGTGCGTTTCAAAGGTGATGAAGACAGAGCCGAGCAAGTTTACAAGGGATTTCAGCCTTTGTTAGCCAACGATATTGCAGAAATTATTGTATTTGTTTGTCAAGCTCCGCCTCATGTCAACATTGCAGATTTGGTGGTCATGCCAACGGCTCAGGCGGGAAGCACGATTGTGCACAAGGAATTTTAGTTCATCAAACGAGCCTGCCCGACTTCGTCATTCAGGCGGGCCATCATCTCTTTGAGCAACTCGGCTTGTGGAATGTTTCCAACGCCCAAACCCTTGCTTTTCAAGTCGATGTCTCTCAAGACGGCAATGGCGTGACTGACTTGTTTCATCGGATAATGACGAGCTGCCAACTGGTATTCTTTCACAAAATAAGGATTTATTTTCAGCACCTTCGCGACGTTTGCTTGTGATTGATCGGTCAATCCGTGGTATTGCATGAGTTGAGAGAAAAATGAAAAAAGCGTGGCTGTAGTCACCACAATCGGATTGTCTTTGGGATTGTGACTGAAATACTGAATGATTTGCGCCGCTTTTTTAAAATTGCGCTCACCGATGGCTTTGCGCAACTCAAAATTGTTGTAATCCTTGCTGATGCCGATATAGGTTTCAATCAATTCCGGAGAAATGGATTTTCCCGGAGGAGCTGATAAAAACAGCTTCTGCAATTCGTTCTTTATTCTGCTTAAATCATTTCCTAAAAATTCGACCAATAAGACGGTTGCTTCCGGTGTGATGCTGTATTGCTGATTTTTGAGGTGTTGTTGTATCCAACTTCCAACCTGGTTTTCGTACAGTTTTTTGCTTTCAAGCAAGATGCCGTTTTGCTGAACCAATTTGGCTAATTTTTTTCGTTTGTCAAGCGTTTTATATTTGAAACAAACGACCAAAACCGTGGTGGGCTGCGGGTTTTCCGCATAGGCAACCAGATTTTCGATGGTGCGAGACAATTCTTGCGCCTCGCGAACAATGACCACCTGCCGCTCCGCCATCATCGGGTAGCGTTTGGCGTTGGAAACAATCTCTTCTATGCTGGTGTCTTTGCCGTACATGACCAACTGATTGAAACTTTTTTCGGTTTCGTCCAACACGTTTTCTTCAATAAAGTCGGCAACTTCATCAATGAAAAAAGGCTCATCTCCCATCAAAAAATAAATGGGTTTTAGTTTTCCTTGTTTGATATCGGCGATTATTTTATCAGATTCGGCCATAAAAATTGAAAAAGCTTTGTTTTCAGATTTGAAGTTATTCGGGGAAATTGTTTCTTTGTGACATGCAAAAGCTCCATTTTCCAACTTACGCGTTCAGGTACAAAACTAAAGAAAATAAACGATGGGTGTTTGATGACATCCGTAAAAAATTTGTATTGCTCACACCCGAAGAATGGGTTCGCCAAAACGCTGTTCGTTATTTGATGACGGAGAAAAAATATCCCCAATCACTCGTCAATGTTGAAAAGCAGATTCGTTTGGGCGATATGACCAAGCGTTATGACCTGGTGATTTTCAATCCGGATGGAAGTCTGTTTTTATTGGGAGAATGCAAAGCGACTTCCGTTCCCTTGACGCAGGCTGTTTTTGATCAGTTGGCAAGATACAACCAGGCACTCAATGCCGAATTTCTTTGGATTACAAACGGGCTTCGTCATCTGTGCTTTCAGGTTGACAAAGTTGCTGAAAAATACATTTTGATTCCCGAAATCCCCGAATATATCCGTTAATTTGCAAACCTATTTTTAAACTTGGTGAAAGCAGCAATAGTCATTCTCAATTGGAACGGAAAACATTTGATGGAAGAATTTCTTCCCAAGGTCATCGCGCATGCGGAAGGTCTCGCTACAATTTATGTCGCAGACAATGCTTCGACAGATGATTCGGTCGCCTATGTTGAACAGCATTTTCCGGAAGTAAGGTTGGTTTTGAATAAACAAAACTACGGATATGCCGGCGGATACAATCAAGCGTTGCGGGAAATTGATGCCGATCTTTACATTTTGATGAATTCCGATATTGAAACAACTCCGGGTTGGCTTTTGCCCATTTTGAGTCGGTTTGAACAACACAAAAAAACAGCCATTATTCAACCCAAAATATTGGATTATAAAAAACGGGATTCTTTTGAATACGCGGGTGCTGCCGGTGGTTTTATCGATCGGTTGGGCTATCCGTATTGCCGTGGACGCATTTTCAACGCCTTAGAAAAAGATTTGGGACAATATGACGACGAACGGGAAATTTTTTGGGCTTCGGGTGCTTGTCTGTGCATCCGCAGTGAGGTTTTTTGGAAATTAAAGGGTTTTGATGAAGATTTCTTTGCGCATCAGGAAGAGATTGATTTGTGTTGGCGCGCGCAAAAATTCGGTTATCAAGTTGAATACGTAGGAACTTCGGCTGTGTTTCACGTGGGTGGTGCCACGCTCAACAACATGAACCCGACCAAAACGTTTCTCAATTTCAGAAATACACTTTTCACGCTGACCAAAAATGCCCCCAAACGCTATTTGCCGTGGTTGGTGATTGCCCGATTGGTTTTGGACGGCGTTGCCGGCATCAAGTTTTTGTTGGAGGGAAAGGCGATACACACCTGGGCGATCGTGCGAGCACATGGTAGTTACTACCGAAAAGCTTATAAAATGTTCAAAAAAAGAAGTGATACACCTACTTTAAAAAAGTATTACGCGATACAATCGGTGGTTTGGAATCATTTTGTGTTGCAGAAAAAAATCTTTGGAGAGTTGTAATCGCACACTTAACCATTCAATCCGCTCAAATACAATCTCATTCTATATTTTTTCCAAGAGATTTTCAAATGATTAATGAAACTGAACAATCATTTGGTTAACGGGCAGCAAATGGATTGTTGGGCATAGTTGTTTATTTCTTGATACTATTTAGAAATTCGTCAGGAGACATCACAGGTATTTCGGATTTCTTGAAGTCTTTTCCGTTTCTTGTTATAATAATGTCACATTCTGTCCGTAATGCGCTAAAATATTGTAGAGAATCTTCAAAGTCTGAAAAATCGGAGTTTAGTCCTTTTTCAATGATTACTTCGTCCAATTCGCATATTTCTGAGATTACTTTAAACTTTCTTAATTTATCTTTTGATTTTTCAAGTCCATCGTATTTAACCAGGAAATAGCTAATCGTTGCGTAAGATATTGCGGAAACGACAATCTGAAGAGACCTTTTGTCGGCAAGTGTGGCAATTTTTGCTGCTGAAACATAAAAAGGGTCACGTTCACCTAAAAAATCAAGCATTACATTTGTGTCCAGAAATAATCTCATCGCTATTTATGTTTTTCTTCCAGATGATTTAAGATTTCAGATTTATAGTCCAAGTCAGCAGGAATTTTAATCCCGGTTGACATGCTTTTTACAAATGGTGAAATTTTAATATCATCCTCCTTGATTAAATTCTCACGATTGATTAGTGATTTTAAATAGGATTCAATGATTCTTGAAAGACTGCGATTCTGAGAAGATGCATATTCTTTCGCTTGTTCGATGACTAATTTGTCTAATTTCAGTGTTAGTTTTGTGTCCATGATAAAAACATATACGTACAAAGATATATAATTAGCCCGTATTATTCAAATTGTTTTTTTACTTACACTTGCGCACAACTCACCAATAATCACCTCTCATCTCACAACCTCAACTGTTTTTACACCATCTATTGCACATTTCTTTGACAAACAATAGCGTTTTTCAGATGCTAAACCCGAAGGGATTAAACGTTCATTGAAGATGTGATTGATTATGCGGGTTCGACCCCGTCGGGGTCGCAGTTACCTTGAGGATATTGAAGCTATGAACGTATGATGCCTCCGGCATCAGGGAAATAGATTGTGTTGATTGTTTAGGAAAAAATTTCTACACATACCCGCCTGAATGAAACACTAAACTTTAATGGAAACACTTAGACAAGTAGCGGAATGAAAGTTCTTTATTGCTTTGGAAAACTATTTTAGCTTATGCTCCTTTGCCAAAGGTTAAAGGCTTAACCTTCATCCGAACCCTCAATAATTATCTTCTCGCTCCGGATTTTTGGCTTTGAGCTCATCGAGGCGTTCGAGTTTTTCGATTTCTTTGTCGATGTCGTCATCCAAGTTGATGACTTCAATGTTTTTGCTTAGGTTGCCTCTTATTAAATAAAGCACAAGCAATACACCGATGATTAGCGGAATAGTAATAGCCAAGTCATACTCATCTTGTGTTTCGCTAAAATCTAAGATAAACAAGCTCACCAATTGAAAAATGTACATTCCAAGCGGTACGGCGATCACGTGATACCACCAATGTTTGCAGGTGGCAAACCAAATGCTCAATAAAAAAATGGGTACAAACTTTGACGACAAGGTCCACACAAAGGCTTGCGCACTCTGAAAGTACACGCTTTTAAAAGTAAAAAAAGGTGTCTCCCAAACTTCGACATTTGGAACCACCTTATGAATATATGCTAAAATTGGAGATAATGCTATAAGTAGAAAAATAATACTACCCCATCGGAGGGACACGAATTTGAGCTTTTTCCACTGCGACTGTTTGGTCATTGTTAAAACTTGAATTGTTAGCTACGAACAAAGCTACAACAAAAATAGATACGAATGCGATTGCGATTAAAAATTTAGGGGTTTTCATGGGTTTAAATATTTAGGTTAATGTTTTAGTTTATATTTCTGATACAAACCTAAATATTATTTTTGCAACCGCAAAGCCTTGATAGTCATTCAGATATAGTCTATTTAAAAATAACGTTTAATTATTCTAAATATAAATAACACATTTTTAAGGTAAATAATTGATTTTTTGCCTATTAGAAAGGCTTTTTAAAAATGTTTGCAGTTGTCAATACGAGAAAGAACTGATGCAAATATACGAATGATTTGTTAAAAAAAGCATAAAACATACTTTTTGTCAGTTTTTTTTTCCATTCAACAAATATTTTATACCGTTTGTCGATGAAAAATAAATCTGTTACAAACTATAAACGCATCTTAAACCGCTTTATTATCGTCATTTTCCTTAAACTCTTAAGAAAGAAAGTTTTTCGGTTAATTCTTTTTTTGAGGTGTTATAAGGCTTTGTGATTTCTTTGTGTTAAAAACTTTGTGTAACAGCTATAACACTAATCTGCCTGACGGCAGACAGGGTTACACAAAGAAAAACACAAAATACACTAAGACATTTGCCTTATGAAAGGAAAATCAGAAAATGAATTAACCAA
Source organism: Bacteroidetes bacterium HGW-Bacteroidetes-13 (assembly GCA_002841025.1). Classification (GTDB taxonomy): domain Bacteria; phylum Bacteroidota; class Bacteroidia; order Flavobacteriales; family Flavobacteriaceae; genus UM-FILTER-40-17. Next base: position 7,421 of record PHDQ01000023.1, read on the forward strand.
CATTTGATTTTTTGTCAGACGACAATAAAATATTTCAGACCTTTGCAAACTCATAAAATAAAATAGACATGTCCGAAAACTCCAAAATATGGCTTTCATCGCCCCACATGGGTGGTTTTTGAGAATTGTTTGATAAAGGAAATGTAATCTGACATGGAAAATAGCTTGGCAGTACGTCTGTATTCTATTTTACTTGTAATTTTTTTATTCTTGGTCAATTATCCTGTCAATCTGCAATTTGTTTTCAGGTAGATGATTTTTCGCAACATCCCAAATTATTTCATAATCCACTCCGAAATATTCATGTGAAACCCTGTTTCTTAAATAGTACATTTCTTTCCAAGGAATTTCGGGATACTTCGCTTTTATTTTTTCATCTAAACTTTTTGATGCTTCGCCAATAATTTCAAAATTTCTGATAACCGCATCAACTGTTTTGTGATCCTTTTTGAAATGCTGAAAATCAAATCCTTCTATATAATCCGCGATTCGGCACATTGCAGTTTGGATATCATCCAAATACATTTTATAGGTACGATCTTCCTTTCTCAAACTAAACGTATTTAACTTGTTTTAAAATCCGTTCTTTTACCTGTTTTTTTAAAGCATTTTTTGTCACTAAATCAATTTTTCGTCCAAAAACACGTTCAAGATATATTTCCAAAGAAAAATATTTCCAACCAATCGGCCTTTCAAATTCAACTATCAAATCAATATCACTATCAACCGTGTTTGAATCATCTGCAAAAGAACCAAACAACCCAATTTGCTTAACTGCAAAATCCTTGTGCAAAATAGGTTTTAAGTCTTTCAGCTTGTCTAATATGTCATTCTTGTTAATCATCATTCAAAGATAATTCATTTTCGATTACGAAATAACCGGGTTTACTTTGCCTTATTCATTTTGCGATAAAAAATGACAGACAGGAAAGTATGGTTATCAAAAATACACCATTTAAATGGTTTTATGCAACATATGACCATTTTACACTGTTCGCAACTTAAACATTGGACTAAAATAATAAAATATTTCAGACCTTTGCAAACTCATAAAATAAAATAGACATGTCCGACAACTCCAAAATATGGCTTTCATCGCCTCACATGGGTGGTTTTGAGCAAACCTTTGTGCAAGAAGCCTTCGACACCAACTGGGTTGCGCCACTCGGTCCTAATGTATCAGGTTTTGAATCGGATTTAGAAAATTACTTAAACGCAGTTGCTTCTCAAGAAGTACATATAGCGGCACTTAGCTCAGGTACAGCCGCGCTGCATTTGGCACTTATTATGTTGGATGTAAAACCAGGCGATGAAGTCATCTGCCAGAGTATGACATTTTCAGCCTCTGCCAACCCGATTGCTTATTTGGGCGCAAAGCCAATATTTATAGACAGCGAACCCGAAACATGGAATCTTTGTCCGAATGCCTTGGAAGAAGCTGTCAAAAATCGGATTGCCAAAGGGAAAAAACCAAAAGCCATCGTAGCCGTACACCTTTATGGTATGCCGTGCAAGTTCGACGAAGTCCGCAAAATCGCGGATTATTACCAAATCCCGATTGTCGAAGACAGTGCCGAAGCTTTGGGAAGCATCTATAAAGGCCGAAAATGCGGCACTTTGGGTGACATCAGTATATTGTCTTTTAACGGAAACAAGATCATCACAACCTCGGGTGGTGGTGCATTGGTTGCAAAAACTAAACAAACAAAAGACAAAGCTATATTTTTGGCCACGCAAGCCCGAGATCATGCCGCTCACTATCAACACAGTGAAATCGGTTACAACTACAGACTCAGCAACATCTGCGCCGGCATCGGACGTGGACAAATGATGGTTTTAGACCAACACATCGCGCTGAGAAGGGAAATGCATCGTTTTTATGAATTGATATTTGCAGCTGCGAAAGACATCACCTTGCTGCGTGAACCGAATACCGAATTGTTTTCAAACCATTGGCTCACGGCTATATTAATTGATCCAAAAAAATCAAATGGAAAAAGCCGGGAAGATTTACGCTTGCTGCTTGAACAGCACAATATAGAAAGCAGACCGCTATGGAAGCCGATGCATCTGCAACCGGTTTTTAGTGATTGCCCGTATTACGGCGGTAATGTTGCCGAACAATTGTTTGAAAATGGTTTGTGTTTGCCTTCAGGATCTAATTTGACCCCTGCGGACAAGCAAAGAATCCAAACAGTTTTGGAGAAGTTTATCTCGTAAAAATGTTTTCACTAACTTTAAATCTATAAATTTGTAGCTTCGTGATGGTAGGGAAAAAAGCTTCCTAAATTGTTTACAAAAGAAAGGTTTTCAGTGTAAACCGGTATTATTGGAAGACATATCGAAAATACTTTTTAATGGGTATGTGGTAATTCATTGAAATACAATAAATTTACAAACTATTTAATTTCAACTTGGAATACATTAATTGACGGCTCGATTTTTGCAAATATTTAACAAAGCAATTACTTTGTAAGAACCATTACTAAAGAAATGTATGAAAAAGCTTTACTTTTTTCCTCAGTTGTTTAAAGTTTTCAGCCATAAGCTTTTGAAGCGGTTTGGCTATCTACCCAGGGGGATTGTTTTTGGCATCGATATTTCTTTGCTTGTTCTGTCTTGTTTTCTTACCGGGTTTATTATTTACAGCCTTTCCGACGATTTTAATCTCCAATTGTTTATAAATAAATCATTGGTAGCCATTTCGATTTCTTCTTTCTATTTTTTATTGTTTAGGACTTACTCCGGTCTTATACGGCATTCAACCATACTCGATGCCGTTCGTTTGTTATTGGCTACTTCATCAACAGCGGTAACACTTTTGTTTCTCAATTTTATACAATTTTACACAACAGGCAGCATGTTGTTTAAAATACCAACCATCGTTATTTTCTTTATTGTCTCATTTACTACCTTATTTTTCTTTCGAATCATTGTTAAACAAGCTTATGAATATATTTATTCGTACAACAATAAATATGTAGCCCGCTTGGCTGTTTTGGGCACCAACGACAATTCCATTTCTTTGGGAACAGCGATATTAGGCGAAAAACCAAAACGATATAATTTGATTGCTTTTTTAGACACCAAACGAAAAAACCAATCCAAAAGAGTTCTTAGTTTACCTATTTTATTCTTGAAGGACGACAATATTGACATCCTAATTGAGAAAAACATACAGGCCGTATTGATTCCATCAAATTCCCCGGCAGATTTTGACAAGAAAAAATTTATGAATCTTTGTGTAGAAGCAAACATCAAAGTCTATGTTGCACCTTTAATAGGAAACTTGAACAGCGACAAACCTATTTCTTCTCAAATAAAGAATATACAGATTGAAGATTTGTTGGAAAGAGATCCCATTGAACTCGACAAAAAAGCCATCAAGAAACAACTGAAGAGTAAAACCGTTTTGGTGAGTGGTGCTGCGGGTTCAATCGGCAGTGAAATCTCTTTGCAAATCGCCGGTTTCAAACCCTATGAGTTGATTTTGTTGGATCAGGCAGAATCGCCTATGTTTGAATTGGGCAATCGATTAAAAGAAATTTTTCCGGATATAAAAATACGCTGCGTCATTGCAGACATACGAAACTACAACAGGTTGCATGAAATTTTTGAACAATTTCAACCCGACATTGTCTATCATGCCGCAGCCTACAAACATGTTCCGCTGATGGAATTGAATCCTTATGAAGCGTTGTTAACCAATGTATTTGGAACGAAAAATTTAGCTGATTTATCCGTAAAATTCATGGTTGACAGATTTGTAATGGTATCGACCGACAAGGCCGTTAATCCGAGCAATGTGATGGGTGCTTCCAAACGAATTGCGGAAATCTACGTGCAATCGCTCAATACGGTATCGAAAGATCATCACACCAAGTTTATCACAACCCGATTTGGCAATGTGTTGGGCTCTAATGGTTCGGTTGTTCCCATTTTTAAGAACCAAATTGAAAAAGGCGGCCCGATTACCATCACGCACCCAGATATTATAAGATATTTCATGACCATTCCCGAAGCTTGCCAATTGGTTTTGGAGGCTGGAGCCATGGGAGGCGGCGGGGAAATTTTTATCTTCGACATGGGAGAACCGGTCAAGATTATCGATTTGGCCACCAAAATGATTAAACTCTCCGGTTTGGAACCACACACCGATATAAAAATAAAAATCACAGGTCTGAGACCCGGCGAAAAGCTGTACGAAGAATTGCTCAACGATCGCTCAACTACACACCCGACTTACAACAATAAAATAATGATTGCGACAGAAAAACATTATACGTATGATTGGGTAACAAATCAAATGGCTGAGCTACAAAAAATCGTTCTTAATGGTTCCGATTTTACGCTTATGGTTCATAAGATGAAAGAGATTGTACCCGAATTCATCAGTCAAAACTCTGTGTATCAATCTTTAGATATTAAAAATAGCAGTCCCAATTAAGATTATACAGTTTTAGAAAATAACGCGTTATTAAAAAAAAAGCAATTGTATCTTTGCCCATGAAAGAAATTTTACACCTCATGTTCCGAAAAATAAATCATTTTTTTTATCGCAAATACATTTATTTTTTACTGATTGTTATTGCAACACAGGCTTGCAAATCCCCCAAAGAAATCGTTTACTTTAGAGACAGTGTTTCAAATAATACTGAAATCAATTCAAATTATTACGATTTAAAAATTGCACCGGACGATTTGCTTTCCATTACTGTTTCAGCCATGGACTTAGAGGCTGTACGTCCATTCAATCTCCCAATAATTTCATTAAACAATACAGACGGACGCGCCACAGGCCAACCCGTTTTACAAACTTATTTGGTATCGAGAGATGGCAAAATTAATTTCCCGGTTTTGGGTCAACTTGAAGTTGCAGGTTTGTCAAGATCGGCACTTGAAAAAGATTTGTCGGAAAAACTCAAAAAATTTGTTACAGACCCAATAATCACCGTACGCATCACAAATTTTAAAGTGACTGTATTGGGCGAAGTTGCCAGACCCGGTTCATTTGTCATACCAAACGAGCGAATCAGCCTGCCGGAAGCTTTGGGCCTAGCCGGAGACATGACCATCCAAGGAAGGCGTCAAAACGTATCGGTCATCAGAGAAGAAAATGGAAATCCGAAACAATATTTTGTCGATATGACAAATAAACAAACGTTCAATTCACCCGTCTATTATCTAAAACAAAATGACATCGTTTACGTAGAACCCAACAGTACCAAAATTAAGTCCTCAAGCGTAGGTCCGAACACGACGATTTGGTTGTCTATTGTCTCTACACTGATTACTTTAATTGCCGTTATTACCCGATAAACCTATAATAAATGGAGTATTCTACGCAAAAAAACATGGAAGAATTAGAATTTATACCTTCTATCCGAACGCAAGTTGAGAAATACTTGATTCATTGGAAGTGGTTTGCAATTTCCGCTTTTTTAGCCCTTTTTGTGTCTTTCATCTATTTAAGATATTACGCAACTCCCGTATATTCTGTTTCTTCCACCATACTCGTGAAAGACAAAAAAACAGCATCCGGACTATCCGAACTTAGTGCTTTTGAAGACTTGGCACTTTTAGGAAACAATACCAACAGCGTAGAGAATGAGATTGAAATTTTGGGTTCGAAATCACTGATGGAAAAAGTAGTTGACAAGTTGGGATTGGATGTGAGTATTTACACGGTTGGAAGAGTACGGGTAACCGAAACTTACGGATGGAAAAACCCACTTTTGATCAGTTTTTTCAAAAATGACACAACCCAAGTCAATATCCCTGTTGAATATGAAATAACCATCAACTCACCCGATAAATTTACGATTGCAAATTTTGGTGAAAACAACGATAAAAAACAAACTTTTGGTTTTGGTGAATCCATTGAATTTGAATATGGCTCTTTTACCGTTCTTCCTAATTTTAAAACAGCCGATTTTAAAGATTTGAGCAAGAATTACCTCATGCGATTTTCTTCCAAAGAAGGTGTTGTAAACAATTATGCCAAATCGATTAATATCGCATTAACGGCAAAAAACACCTCTGTACTTTCTATCTCATTGCAAGATCCGGTCAGAGAAAAAGCCATTGACATTGTGAATACCTTGATTGATTATTACAACACCGAAGGCATCGACGAAAAAAATCTAATTTCCAAAAAAACAGCCGAATTCATCAATGATAGAATTTCGATTATTCAAAACGAACTTACCGATGTAGAAAAAGAAGTCGAAACTTTTAAGAAAGACAATAAACTCACAAATATCGAAGCCGAAGCAAATCTATTTGTTGAAACTTCCGGGAATATTGACGAGCAGATTGCCAAAAATGAAACGCAAATCAGCTTGGTGAAATTTTTGAAAGAATACTTGTTGAAAGTTGAAAATCAAGACCAACTCATCCCTGCAAACATTGGCATCGAAAACAACAACATCAACACTTACATTTCCCAATACAACGATCTACTGCTCCAAAAAAACAGAATACTCAAAAGTGCAAGTGCAGAAAATCCGGTCATCATCAATCTGGCAGCACAACTTCGTCAGATTCGAAGCGGTATTGAGCAAAGCGTGCAGAATTTTGAATCTTCGCTTACGATATCACTCAACAATCTTAAGAAAAACGAACGCAACTTAGACAGTAGAATTTCTGCCGTACCGGCCCAAGAAAGAGAATTTAGAGGCATCTCTCGTCAACAGCAAATCAAAGAAACGCTCTATCTCTATCTTCTTCAGAAAAGAGAAGAAACTGCAATTTCGATGGCAGTTACCTCGCCAATTGCAAAAATAATCGATCGGGCAAGCGGCAGCAAACTGCCTGTTTCTCCAAAGAAAAACATCATCTTGCTCGCCGGATTATTATTAGGTCTGCTCATTCCGTTCGGAATTATTTATACACAAGATTTGTTAAATACAAAAGTCAATACCCGAAAAGACCTCGAGCACGGAGTTGGCGCACCTATTTTAGGAGACATCCCGCACAACCCGTTGGAAGACCAATTAGTGGTTGCTCACAACGACCGAAGTTCTACTTCTGAAGCATTCCGTCTTTTGAGAACCAATTTGAATTTTATGTTTACCGGATTTGAAGATAAATGCAAAACCATTTTTGTCACCTCCACCACCAAAGGTGAAGGCAAGTCTTTTGTTTCTCTCAATTTGGCGAGCGTGCTTGCACTTTCCGACAAAAAAGTATTGTTGGTCGGAGCAGATGTCAGAAACCCAAAAGTAGCCGATTATCTCAACCTTCAAAACAACAAGGGTTTTGTTCACTATTTGAATGACCCTAAACTAAAGGTTAGTGATATTACAAACACCCTTGATGAAGTAAATTTTGACATCATTTTTTCAGGCATAATTCCGCCTAATCCATCTGAATTGTTGATGAGTTCTCGGGTAAAATTGCTTTTTGATGAGTTAAAAACCAAGTATGATTACATCATTGTTGATACTGCGCCGATAAGCCTGGTGACCGACACTTTATTGATCGCGCATCACGCCGACTTGTTTGTATATGTAACGCGTGTTCATTTTCTCGACAAACGTATGCTACAAGTCCCCAAAGATTTGTATATCAACAAAAAACTACCGAGAATGTCCATGTTGCTCAACGACACTAACTATGATAAAGGATATGGACGCGCTTATGGCTATGGCTATGGTTACGGCTATGGTTACGGAAGCGACGCAGATATCAAAAAGACCTTTTGGCAAAAACTTTTTGGAAAATAAGTCAATTTACACAAACCTTTTGCTGTTTTCTATCAACGGTTTCAATTTTTTTAAGACTGAAGCTTTTTCAATTTTTTTAAGCAACTTTAGATGCTCTGATTTATGTGCATCTGTACCTGCAAAATCGTACAATCCCTTATCTAAAATATGCAACGCAGCTTTTTGAGTCGGCAAACCATAAAACCCGATGAGCGAAAGTAAATTGAGTTGAAAAAGAAAACCCGCTTGTTTGAGTTTCAAATAGATGTCGAATTGAGAATGATAAGAAATATATCGTTCCGGATGTGCCAAAATAGGTACATAGCCTTGGAGTTGGATTTCAAAAAGCAATTCTTTCAGATTCAAAGGCGGATTGAAATAGGACATTTCTACCAATACCATGTTGTCTTTTACAGGAAGCAACGCTTTTTGTCTGACCAACGCCTGAAAACCTTCATCCATCATATATTCCGCTGCAAACCGAATAGAAAAATCCGAATAAACACCATCGCTCAACTTGTCTAACAGTTGATTGTATGCCGCTGCAATCGACTTTTGGTCATTCGGCCAAACCCCCTGAATAATATGCGGTGTGGCTACGATTTGCGTAATCTGATATGCGCTGTAAGCTTCCAACATCTTTAGACTGTCCGCAAAAGTTTTCGCACCATCATCGATACCCGGTAGTATATGATTGTGCATATCTACAAAACCTTCTTTAAACAAATCTATCAATGACGCTTTCTTTGTAAATATAGACAACATCGTTTTTTTGGTAAAAATAACGACTTCTTACCAAGATAAAAATAAAATATTTCAACGGTGGTTCTGATCTTAAAACCGCAGTAACTATTCAGTATAAAGCAAAATCGACACAAATTTTGTCAGTTCGGGTGTTTTATTGAAAAAATGCAATTAGCTTTTTTCAATAAAACGTATTGAGAATACAACAAATAGATCGCTCAATACCTGCCTGTGGCAGACAGGCAATTTACAACATAAAAACTGTCTTACTAACGTTGTAAATCAAATGAAATGACACCTATTAAAACATAGAATAACAATATTGATTTGGGCGACTGAATAGTTGCAAACGACAAATAAAATGACAGCTTGTCAGTTTGTGCTAAAAATTTTCCGTTTTTATGACAATCTAAAGACGAAAAAGTCGATGGCATAAAGATTGACAAATAACAAATCGTAAAATTTAAAAACTGTTTAACTAATTATATTGTTATGAGCAAAATCATCGGAATCGATTTGGGAACAACCAACTCATGTGTATCTGTCATGGAAGGCAGCGAACCGGTAGTTATTCCCAATGCAGAAGGAAAAAGAACCACTCCATCCGTCATCGGATTTGTAGAAGGTGGTGAAATCAAAGTGGGCGACTCTGCCAAAAGACAGGCTGTCACCAACCCGACCAAAACCATTGCTTCCATCAAAAGATTTATGGGAAACAAATATTCTGAATCTTCCAAAGAAATCAAAAATGTAGCCTATAAAGTTACCAAAGGAGACAACGATACCGCCAGAGTAGATATTGACGGTCGTCTTTATACCCCGCAAGAGCTCTCGGCTATGGTACTTCAAAAAATGAAGAAAACGGCAGAAGATTACTTAGGTACCGAAGTGAAAGAAGCAGTTATCACCGTTCCGGCTTATTTCAACGATGCCCAACGACAAGCTACCAAAGAAGCCGGGGAAATTGCCGGTCTTACCGTAAGAAGAATCATCAACGAGCCTACCGCTGCAGCACTCGCTTACGGATTGGACAAAGCCGGTAAAGAACAAAAAATAGCCGTGTATGATTTGGGTGGCGGTACGTTCGATATCTCCATCCTCGAATTGGGTGATGGCGTGTTTGAAGTACTTTCAACCAACGGCGACACGCACCTTGGTGGTGATGACTTCGACCAAGTACTCATCGACTGGTTAGCCGATGAATTTAACAAAGATGAAAGCATAGACATCCGCAAAGACCCGATGGCACTTCAAAGATTGAAAGAAGCAGCCGAAAAAGCCAAAATTGAATTGTCCTCCAGTTCGCAGACCGAAATCAACTTGCCGTACATCACAGCAACTGCTTCGGGTCCTAAACACTTGGTGAAAACGGTTACACGTGCAAAATTTGAACAACTGGCTGCCGATTTGGTCAAAAGATCGATGTTGCCTTGCGAAAAAGCTTTAAAAGACGCGGGCATCTCCAAATCTCAAATTGACGAAGTCATATTGGTAGGTGGCTCAACTCGAATTCCAAAAATTCAAGAAGAAGTAGAAAAATTCTTCGGAAAAAAACCTTCCAAAGGGGTGAATCCGGACGAAGTAGTCGCCGTCGGCGCAGCCATACAAGGTGGCGTTTTATCTGGCGATGTGAAAGATGTATTGCTGTTAGACATAACCCCGCTTTCACTCGGTATCGAAACCATGGGTGGCGTGATGACCAAACTCATCGAGTCTAACACCACCATCCCGACCAAAAAATCACAGGTGTTTTCGACCGCGGCAGACAATCAGCCCTCTGTGGAAATTCACGTATTGCAAGGTGAAAGACCCATGGCAACCGACAACAAAACCATCGGTCGTTTTCACTTAGACGGCATCCCGCCGGCACGAAGAGGAACCCCGCAGATAGAAGTGACTTTCGACATTGATGCCAACGGGATTATTCACGTGACCGCACAGGACAAGGCTACCAACAAAACGCAAGATATTCGTATCGAAGCATCGTCCGGTCTGACTCAAGAAGAAATCGACCGATTGAAAAAAGAAGCCGAAATCAATGCCGAAGCCGACAAAAAAACCAAAGAAACCGTTGAAAAACTCAACAGTGCAGATTCGATGATTTTCCAAACGGAAAACCAGCTCAAAGAATTTGGTGAAAAACTGTCTGCCGATAAGAAAAAACCGATTGAAGATGCTTTGGCTGAACTCAAAAAAGTTTACGAGGCCAAAGATGTTACCGGTATCGACAAAGCTTTGGAAAACATCAATGAAGCCTGGAAATCAGCTTCTGAAGAAATGTACAAAGCACAAGCCGAAACCCAGGCAGGTCCAGCAGACGGTGCACAAAACGAACAAACCACAGAAGCCAAAAATGGTGAAGACGTGCAAGATGTCGATTACGAAGAAGTGAAGTAAAACCTTCTTTTTACATATTCAAAAACCCTGTTTATCGATTGATAAACAGGGTTTTTAACTTTCTGTATAAAAAACCC
>PHDQ01000266.1 GCA_002841025.1 Bacteroidetes bacterium HGW-Bacteroidetes-13
GAAATCGCATCCAAGCGAGCCAATCCTAAATAGTCATTGGATGAAAAATCAATCAGGTGAGGTTTTGTTTTCAACGCTCTGAAAGTTCCGGAATCATGGCGGTTGTCAAGTTTTTCTTGCAGCGATTTTGGAATTTTTTTCATGGAAAATAAGGATACGCAAAGTTAGGTTTTTTCAATGGGTACTTTCGTTTTTAATTGTTTTTTGAGCGAAAATTAGCAGGTAAAGTTCCGAAAAGTGATAATTTTTACAAATTAAAATGTTAAATCTTTGAGGTTACGCGAATTTAATTTTTGTTTTTTGAATTGAAAAACAGTGGTGGTCGGTTAAATGATTGTAAAACAGGGTTAAAAAAACATCGAAAATCCATCAACATCGTTGCTGCCAATTTTTTATATTTTATTTTAACAGCCTAAATATCATATTGTTAAAACATCATTCACAAAAAAAAGTAGCAATGTTTTTTAAAAAATCAATATTCGTAACATTTTGTTATATATTTTAAAAATAGCCCAAAGATCATTCTTTTAAGAAAGATTATTCCATACATTTGCGACCGAATCATTTTAAAATTGATTAGTATGAAATTAGCAGTTGTAGGAGCTACCGGATTGGTAGGCAATGTGATGCTCAAAGTTTTGGCTGAGCAAAAAGTAGAATTTTCCGAATTGATTTTGGTGGCATCCGAGAAATCTGTCGGCAAGCAAATAGAATTTAGGGGTGAAAAACATACGGTCGTCGGATTGGAAGAAGCCTTGGCAAAAAGGCCAGACATCGCTCTTTTTTCGGCAGGCGGAAGCACATCTTTGGAATGGGCACCAAAATTTGCAGCAGCAGGAACAACCGTGATTGACAATTCGTCAGCTTGGCGAATGGATCCGACCAAAAAACTAATCGTACCCGAAATCAATGCAGACACCTTGACGGAAGACGATAAAATCATCGCAAATCCGAATTGTTCGACCATCCAAATGGTTATGGTACTTGCGCCACTTTATAAAAAATACGGCATTAAGAGAATCGTGGTTTCCACCTACCAGTCTATAACCGGAACGGGCGTAAAAGCGGTCAACCAACTCGAAAACGAATACAAAGGCATACAGGGAGAAATGGCTTATGCTTTCCCGATTCACCGAAATGCCATCCCGCAGTGCGATGTGTTTGAGGAAAACGGATACACCAAAGAAGAAATGAAACTCGTACGCGAAACGCAAAAAATATTGGGCAACCCGGATATCGCGGTTACTGCGACTGCCATCCGTGTCCCCGTTGTAGGCGGTCATTCCGAATCGGTCAATGTGCAGCTCGAAAAACCATTTGAAGTTTCAGACATCCGAAAAATACTTCACGAAACCGAAGGTGTCATCGTGCAAGACAACCCGGCAACACAAATATATCCGATGCCACTTTACGCACACGGCAAAGATGATGTTTTCGTGGGACGAATACGCAAAGACAATACCGTCGAAAACGGTTTGAATCTTTGGGTAGTTGCAGACAATTTGCGCAAAGGCGCTGCGACCAATGCGGTGCAAATTGCACAATATCTGATTGCCAACAAACTTGTTTCAAACCAATTGGAGAAGGCATAAAGTAAATATTTATGATTTAAGGATGTTGTAAATTGAGAAAGATTTGTATTTTTAACAGAATTTTACAAACACAACCTTCATTTATTAACCTTAAATTTATTACTTATGAATTCAAAAGTTTCAATGGTTCTTCGAATTTTGTTAGGCCTACTTTTGTTGGTTTTCGGAATCAACAAGTTCGCTAACTTTATGCCGGCTATGGAAATGCCGGAAGCTGCAGGTGCTTTTTTTGGTGCCATGATGGCAACGGGATTTATGATCCCTCTTATCGCAGTTGTTGAGATTGCTGTGGGTGCGCTGTTGCTGCTCAACAAATGGACACCTTTTGCTTTGGTCATGCTCTTTCCGGTCACAGTCGGGTTTATTTTGTTTCATTTGGCATTGGCTCCGGCGGGAATTGGTGCCGCCGCTTTGGTTGCCATTTTACACGTAATCTTGCTGTACAATTACAGAGAAAATTTCAAAGGCCTGTTTGTTTAAAACAGTTTCATTAGAAATAATTAAAACCCTCGAATCAATTGATTTGAGGGTTTTTGTTTTAATCGTTGTAGGTTTTAGGCTATCCTTCCGGTCGAAAGATGTTTCACGGGAAAATTGACCGAGTTGGCTATAAAACAATATTGATGCGCTTTTTTGTGTAAACCTTCCAATTGGTCGAGCATTTCTTTTTCTGCCACCGTAACTTGTGGATGCAAGGTTACTTCCACAAATTGACCACTGCCATTTTCATTTTCAATCATCACTGCTTCTGGATTGTCTGAGTAAGACCGAACAACCACCCCATTTTCGGCACACAGATGTAAAAACCAAAGCATGTGGCAACTCGAAAGCGAAGCGAGCAACAATTCCTCCGGATTGTATTTTGAAGCGTCGCCCCGAAATGTGGGGTCGGAGGAAGCTAAAATATCCGGCTTGTTTGCTGCCGAGATGACATGGCTGCGTTCGTAAGCCTTATAATTGCTCGTGCCGCTTCCTTTGTTTCCAATCCAATCTACTTGAAGGCAATAGTGGTGTTCTTTTTTCAAAACAGTTCGGGTTTTAAGTCAAAGTTTCTGAATAAAATAAATCTTAACAAAAATTAGTTGCTTTCAATGGTTCGTATAAACTATATTTAAAATCGCAATTTGTAGCTATTCAGCTATTCAAATGAATTTCGTTTTAACCGTCACTTCGCGTGGTTTTTAATAGTAAGGCGACCGCTTTACTATTAAAAATTGCCTGTCTGCCACAGGCAGGTATCGAGAAGCTTGAAATTGTAGCGTTCTCGATACGTTTTATTAAAAAAAGCGGTCGCATT
>PHDQ01000267.1 GCA_002841025.1 Bacteroidetes bacterium HGW-Bacteroidetes-13
AGTCCCGAGTATGGTTACGGTTGGTGGTTGCATCAACAAGATGGAAAAAGTTTTTTTATGATGCGCGGTCACCTTGGACAATACGTCATAGTAGAGCCCGAAGACAATGTGATAATCGTCAGATTGGGCCACCGAAAAAGTCCGGATGAAGGAATTGGTGCTTTTACCAAAGACATCTCCGTTTACATAGAAGAAGCCTATAAAATGCTCGGAAAGTAAATTCTCATTAATCAAAATTGACTTCGATGCTCCAAAAAATTCGACTTCAAAACGTTTTGTTTCTCGATATCGAGACTGTTCCCGAACAAGCTGATTTTGAACTGTTAGATGAAAAATCGAAAGTGCTTTGGGAGAAAAAATCAGAATACCAACGCAAAGACGGGCAAAGTCCGGCTGAGTTTTACGAACGTGCAGGTATTTGGGCAGAATTTGGTAAAATCATCTGCATCTCTGCCGGATTTATCTCCAATCAAAACGGCAGAACTTTTCGGATAACTTCTTTCAGCGGTGAAGAAGCAGCTTTGCTCAAAAAGTTTAAAAATTTGTTGGAAGAACATTTCAACGGACCGCAACATGTGCTTTGTGCGCACAACGGCAAAGAATTCGATTTTCCATACATCGCCCGCAGGATGGTCATCAACGGAATATCCATTCCCGATAAACTCAATCTTTTTGGCAAAAAACCTTGGGAAATTGCCCACCTTGACACCATGGAACTTTGGCGGTTTGGCGATTACAAGCATTTCACTTCGCTGAATTTACTCACCCATATTTTGGGAATTCCATCGCCCAAAGGAGACATCGACGGCAGTCAGGTTGCCCATGTTTTTTACAAAGAAAAAGATTTGGACAGAATTGTGCGCTACTGCGAACGAGATACGATTGCAATCGCGCAGGTTTTTCTGAAATTCAGAAATGAAAAACTGTTGACAGATGATGAAATTGTGGTGGTTGAAAATGATTAAATTTTAACCTTTGCATTTTTGCCTTTGTGGCTTTGCGTGAAAGATCCCTTCAAATTTGAATTGCGTTAGATTGACTCGTTTTCCCTAAATTTGTGACTAACGCAACCCATCCATTGTGAATAAAATAGCTGTAAAACCCATACTCGAAGTTGAAAATCTAAGCGTTTCTTTTGGTTCCGGTGCAGTACAAAAAGAAGTGCTTCACAAACTTTCTTTTCAGGTTTATCCGAATGAGATTTTGGGAATAGTCGGTGAATCGGGCTCGGGAAAATCGGTCACTTCACTGGCATTGATGGGATTGCTTCCCAAAAAAATAGCAGCCATCACGCAAGGCACTGTGTTTTTTGAAAATAAAAATTTAGCCAATCTCACAAATGTGGCATTCAGAAAAATACGCGGCAACGAAATCAGCATGATTTTTCAAGAGCCAATGAGTTCACTCAATCCGTCGATGACCTGTGGGAAACAGGTGGTCGAAGTACTGAAAAACCACACCGATTTGTCGAATGAAGCTGCCAAAAATAAAACCATTGAACTTTTTGAAAAAGTAAAATTACCGCGACCGCAAACCTTGTATAATGCCTATCCGCACCAAATTTCGGGCGGGCAAAAACAGCGGGTGATGATTGCTATGGCACTGGCGTGCAAACCCAAAATTTTGATTGCCGACGAACCCACCACCGCACTCGATGTGACTGTTCAAAAAGAAATCATTCTCTTGCTGAAAAGCATTCAAAAAGAAACAGGTATGAGCATCCTGTTTATCTCCCACGATTTGACTTTGGTTTCGGAAATAGCCAATCGTATTTTAGTCATGTATCAAGGTGAAATTGTCGAGCAAGGCGATACGGAAGCCATTTTTCGTCAGCCCAAAGAACTTTATACCCAAGCTTTGCTGGAAGTTCGTCCCAAAACCACCGTTCGCCTCAAGCGACTCCCGACTATTGCCGATTTTAAAAACAACACCATCGCCAAAACGGAGATTACGACTTCCGACAGACAACGAATGCATGAGAAAATGTATGCACAAACGCCGCTCTTGGAAGTAATTGATTTAGAAAAAACCTATTTCAGCAAAACCGGCGTTTTTGGCAAGTCGTTAATTTTCAAGGCAGTGGAAGGTGTGAGTTTTAAAGTGTATGAAGGCGAAACCCTCGGCTTGGTCGGCGAAAGTGGTTGCGGAAAATCGACTTTGGGCAATGCCATCACGCGGCTTGAGCCTGCTACCTCCGGAAAAATCCTATACCGCGGGCAAGATTTGACCAAACTTTCCGAGGCTGAAATGCGCAAATTGCGCAAAGAGATTCAAATCATTTTTCAAGACCCTTATGCTTCACTCAATCCGCGCATCCGGGTTGGTGATGCCATTATGGAGCCCATGAAAGTACACGGTTTGTTTGCTTCAGACACTGAAAGAAGGCAAAAAACCATTGAGATTTTGGAAAAAGTCGGTCTCGATGAGTCGTTTTTTAATCGTTATCCGCATGAGTTTTCGGGTGGTCAGCGACAACGGATCGGGATTGCCCGTACCATTGCGCTTTCACCCAAACTCATCATTTGCGACGAGTCGGTTTCGGCTCTCGACATTTCGGTACAAGCGCAGGTGTTGAATCTACTGAATGATTTGAAGGACGATTTCGGTTTCACCTATATTTTTATTTCACACGATTTGGCGGTTGTCAAATACATGTCCGATCAGTTGATGGTGATGCGTGACGGGAAAATTGAAGAAATTGGCGATGCGGATGAAATTTATTTCCATCCGAAAAAAGACTATACACAAAAACTCATCGCCGCGATTCCGAAAACAATTTAGCTTATCGTTCTCCCTCCCACTCCGCTAAAAATTGCGCGAGGTAATTTTCCATAAAACGATGTCGATCATCAGCAATTTTTTGAGCAGTTTCAGTATGCAT
>PHDQ01000024.1 GCA_002841025.1 Bacteroidetes bacterium HGW-Bacteroidetes-13
AGATAGAAAAAATTATTATTCAGAATAAACACCCATCGAAAGGTATTTGTTCATTCTTTCTTCAATTAATTGGTTGTTTGTCAGTTCTTTTAGTTCTTTATAAGCGCTTAAAATGGAATCTCTGACACTGATAAAAGTGGCTTCACGATCACTGTGTGCGCCTCCCAAAGGTTCCTTGATGATGCCATCGATGAGTTTGAGTTTTTTCATGTCGATTGAAGTGAGTTTGAGTGCTTCTGCGGCGGTCTCTTTGTATTCCCAACTGCGCCAGAGTATAGACGAGCATGATTCCGGAGAGATAACCGAATACCAGGTGTTTTCGAGCATGTACACGCGATCTCCAACGCCGATTCCCAACGCGCCACCCGATGCGCCTTCTCCAACAATCACGCAGATGATGGGCGTTTTCAACCGAGTCATTTCAAAAATATTACGTGCGATGGCTTCACCTTGCCCTCTTTCTTCTGCTTCAAGTCCGGGATAAGCTCCGGGCGTGTCTATTAAACTGATTACAGGAATTCCATATTTCTCGGCAGATTTCATCAAGCGGAGAGCTTTCCGATAACCTTCCGGGCTTGCCATCCCAAAGTTTCTGTATTGACGGGTTTTGGTGTTGTAGCCTTTTTGTTGACCGATGACCATAAAGGTTTGGTCGCCTATTTTTCCCAATCCGCCTATCATGGCTTTATCATCTCGAAAAGAGCGGTCGCCGTGCATTTCCAAGAATGTTTCTCCAAAAAGCGCACGAACATAGTCCAAAGTGTATGGACGAGACGGATGTCGTGACAATTGTACGCGCTGCCACGGGGTCAGGTTTTTATAAATTTCCTTTTTGGTTTCTTTTAATTTTCGTTCGATTTTATGACACGTATCTGTCACATCGACATCACTTTCTTTACCGATAATCGAACAACGATCCAACTGCTCTTCTAACTCCTTGATTGGCAGTTCAAAATCTAAGTATTCCATTTTTTATTAATCATTTGGGTTGGACTGACAAATATATAAACTTTTGAGGTCTTAGATTTCAACTTCTGACATAATTTGGCAAATATTTTGTTCTCGGTTATGGGTTGTCGGTTAATAGTTATGAGATTCCGGCTTCGGGTTTATTTTCAAATTTTTGTCCATGACCAATTGACCATTGCTCGTTGTCAATTGACAATTTCGGCTTTGTTTAAGTCAAGGGGAAACCGTTTTTGCGTTATTTTTCTTTTTCCATTTGGATGCGTTTTTAACAATCCCATTCAGAATGACGGTCGATAAAATCAGCATTGCGCCTATGTAAAATGAGCCGCTCATGTGTTCTTTATCCTTAAAAATAAGTGCTGCCAAAATGATTCCGTAAACGGGTTCGAGATTGATGGTTAGCATTACGGTATAGGGGCTCAAATAACGAAGTATTTTGACAGAAGCGATGAATGCATAGGCCGTACAAACGGATGATAAAATCAACAAATACATCCAATCGGAATTGGAAAGTTTGAAAAATTCAAATGAAAATTGCCGATTGAATAACAAAAATATCGACAGAAAAAATACGCCTCCGAGCAATTCGTAAAAGGTGATGGCTGAAGAATTGTGGAAACTCGCTAATTTGCCGTTGATCAGTGCAAAACTTGCAGAAAGAAAGGCAGAAACGAGTGCCAACAAAATTCCTTCTACATATCTGATTTCGACACTAAAAATGATGTATAACCCTATGATGACCATCAATCCGAAAAAAATTTCGTACCAAATTACTTTTCGTTTGTAGAAAATCGGCTCGAGAATGGAAGCAAAAAAAGCTCCCGTAGAAAGTGTACCGAGCGTAATCGAAACATTTGATACTTTGATGGCTTTGAAAAAAGTAATCCAATGCATGGCAATCACCAATCCGGAAAGCAACAAAATAAACAAAGTTTTTCTGGGTATTCGTAGATTTATTTTTTTAAAAAGTATAAACAGCCAAACAAAAAGTACGGCCAATCCCATCCGAAACCAAACCAACGGCAAGGCATCCAAACTGATGAGTGCGCCAAGTATGGCCGTAAATCCCCATATAAACACGATGAGGTGAAGATGAAAAAAATTGAGGAGTCTAACGTTTGGCATTGTATAAAAGATAGATGGCCACAACACCAAAAACAACATTGGGCAACGAAACAGCCAACAAAGGCGAAAAACCCGATTGCTCTGCCATGGTGCCGAAAATTTTATCGAAAAACACGTAAACGAACGCTATCAAAATACCCAGTGCCAGATTGACACCCATACCGCCTCTTCGTTTCATAGAAGAAACCGCCACCGCCATGATGGTGAGCACAAATGCAGAAACCGGTAAACTCCACCGTCTGTATTTGACCAACAAATATCGATTGATGTTGGATGAGCCTCTTCTTTTTTCGGTCGCGATAAATTTATTAAGTTCTTCGTAATTAAGCGTTTCCGCTACATATTCGACCGGAGTCAGATCTTCCAGATTGAAGCTGAACAAGGTGTCTTTAAACACCTCCGAAACAATCTTATCGTCGTTTTCTCCTATGGTTCTTTTGACGAAATTTGTAAGCTTATAGGTAGTGTCTTTATCTATGTATTGAATACGAGTAGCGCTGATTTTATAAATAAGTTTGTTGCCAACCACGTGCTCTAAAGTAAAATCGAAGCCGGTTTTGTTCTTCGGAATAAAATTACTCACATAAATAAAATCGTTGTCGTTTACCTGCCGATACAAATTGGTGCTCTCTCGTTCCTTTTTCCCTTTTTTTAGGTATTGATACGTAAACTCGTTGAATCCCTTGCTCGCTTTCGGCACCATGTACATCCCCAATATAAAAGCCATAATCGACACCAAAACGGCTCCGAACAAATAAGGTCTGATGAATCTGAAATAGGATATTCCGGAACTTAAAATTGCGATAATCTCTGTGTTGTTGGCCAATTTGGACGTGAAAAATATGATGGACAAAAACAAAAACAACGGGAAAAGCATGTGTGCGAAGTAGATGGTAAAGTGATAGTAATACACCAAAACCTCATTGATTGGCACTTTGTTTTCCAGTATTTTATCAATTTTTTCTGATAGATTGATGATGATGCCGATGGGTGCAAACAGAATTAGAAACATCAAAAATGTTCCCATATAGCGTTTGAGAATATAACGGTCTATGATTTTCATGTCAAAGTCTGTTGTCCATTTGGCTTACCATTTGTTGTTTCCACATCAAAAAATCTCCGGCTAAAATACGCTTTCTGGCTTCTCTTACCAACCACAAATAAAATCCGAGGTTGTGGATGGTCGCAATTTGTTTTCCCAGCATCTCGTTGACGGTAAACAAATGTCTCAAATATGCCTTAGAATATTCGGTATCGACAAAGGTAATCGCCATCTCGTCGATGGGTGAGAAATCATTTTCCCATTTTTTATTTTTGATGTTGATGGTGCCATGCGCGGTAAACAACATGCCATTGCGCGCGTTGCGCGTCGGCATCACACAATCGAACATGTCGATTCCCAAAGCGATGTTTTCCAGTATATTTATAGGTGTTCCAACACCCATCAGATAGCGCGGTTTGTCTTTTGGCAGTATGCCGCAGACGATTTCGGTCATCGCATACATTTCCTCTGCCGGTTCGCCTACTGAAAGTCCACCTATGGCATTTCCGAATGCGCCTGCATTGGCGATGTACTGTGCAGATTGTTCTCGCAAATCTTTGTAAGTACTTCCTTGAACGATGGGAAACAGCGCTTGTGAATAACCGTATTTTTCGGGTGATATTTCGAGTTGTTTGATGCAGCGGTCAAGCCATCGATGCGTCATGTGCATCGAGCGGCGTGCGTAGTGGTAGTCGCACGGATAAGGCGTACATTCATCAAACGCCATGATGATGTCGGCACCAATACTGCGTTGAATGTCCATCACTCTCTCGGGCGTAAACACATGCATCGAACCATCGATGTGCGATTTGAATTTGACACCTTCTTCCTTGATTTTTCGGTTGGAAGAAAGTGAGTAAACTTGATAACCCCCCGAATCGGTAAGAATGTTTCTGTCCCAATTCATAAACTTGTGCAGACCGCCGGCTTGTTCAAGAATGGGCGTGTTTGGTCGCAAGTAAAGATGATAGGTATTCCCAAGGATGATGTCGGGGTTGATTTCGTCTTTGAGCTCGCGTTGATGCACTCCTTTGACACTTGCCACTGTGCCAACTGGCATGAAAATAGGTGTTTCGATGGTGCCGTGATCGGTATGTATAGTTCCGGCGCGTGCCTGACTTTTACTATCGGAAGCGAAAAGATTGAATTGCATGAAGTAATTTAAAATGCGGGCTCAAAACTACATAATTTTTTTCGTTGTAAAGTGTTCAAAGACAAAATGAAAAATTTTATATTCCACCCAAATCCAATCATTTTCCTGCCACCACAATCAAATCATCAAACCATCAAATCATCAAATAATCGCATCATCAAACCATCAAACCATCAAATCATCGCATCATCAAACCATCAAATCATCAAATAATCGCATCATCATATCATCAAATAATCAAACCATCAACTCCCGCACATCAAGCAATCATCTCCTTCACTTTCTTTGGCTTGGGCAATGAGTTGTTTGAGCTCGTCTGCACTCATGGGTTCGGCGGCGACTTGTTCGGGTTGGGGTTCGGATTTTTTGGAGTTGTCTAAGGTAAACTTGATGGCATCGACCGCCGATTTGGTGCGGAGGTAGTACATGCCCGTTTTCAAACCCGATTTCCAAGCATAAAAATGCATGGACGTGAGTTTGGCCATGTTGGCGTTTTCCATAAACAAGTTCAACGACTGCGATTGATCAATGAAATAACCGCGGTGGCGCGACATGTCGATGATGTCCTTCATGCTCATTTCCCACACGGTTTTGTAGAGTTCTTTCAGGTCTGCCGGTATGCGTTCGATGTCTTGCACGGAACCATTGGCGCGCATGATTTCTTCTTTCATGCCTTCGTCCCACAAGCCGCGCGCAATCAGGTCTTCGAGCAGGTGTTTATTCACCACGATAAACTCGCCCGACAGCACCCTGCGGGTGTAAATGTTGGAAGTATAAGGTTCGAAAGCCTCGTTGTTACCTAAAATCTGAGAAGTGGAAGCCGTTGGCATCGGCGCGACGAGCAGAGAGTTGCGCACCCCGTGTTTTATCACTTGTTTGCGCAATTTCGCCCAATCCCAACGTCCGCTGAGTTCTTCGTCTTTCACACCCCAAAGGTTGTGCTGAAATTCGCCTTGCGAAATCGGTGAACCTTTAAATGTTTCATACGCACCCTCTTCTTTTGCTTGTTCCATAGAAGCGGTAACCGCAGCATAATAGAGCGTTTCAAAAATTTCTTGATTGAGTTTTTTAGCATCATCTGAGGTGAACGGCAAACGCAGCATGATGAAAGCATCCGCCAGTCCTTGCACACCGAGCCCAATCGGGCGGTGGCGCATGTTGGAGCGACGCGCTTCTTCCACCGGATAGTAATTGCGGTCGATGACGCGGTTGAGGTTTTTGGTCACGCGTTTGGTCACACGGAACAGTTCTTTGTGATCAAATTCGCCGTCTTTGACAAACATCGGCAGGGCGATAGAAGCCAAGTTACACACCGCGATTTCGTCCGCAGACGTGTATTCCATGATTTCCGTACAGAGGTTGGATGAGCGAATCGTACCCAGATTTTTTTGGTTCGATTTGCGGTTGGCGGCATCTTTGTACAACATATAAGGCGTACCAGTTTCTATCTGCGATTCGAGTATGTTTTCCCACAAATCACGGGCGCGAACGGTTTTTCGGCCTTTGCCTTCTGTTTCGTATTTCAAATAAAGTTCTTCAAAAACTTCGCTGTGCACATCAAACAATCCCGGACATTCGTTCGGGCACATGAGTGTCCACGCTGCATCGGCTTCCACACGTTTCATAAACAAGTTCGGAATCCACATGGCGTAAAACAAATCGCGGGCGCGCATTTCTTCCTTGCCGTGGTTCTTTTTGAGTTCGAGGAAATCGTAGATATCCGCATGCCAAGGTTCGATATAGATCGCAAAAGAGCCTTTGCGTTTGCCACCACCCTGATCGACATAGCGCGCGGTGTCGTTATAAACCCGGAGCATGGGCACGATGCCGTTTGAGGTGCCGTTGGTGCCACCGATATAAGAGCCGGTCGCGCGGACGTTGTGAATAGACAAACCAATGCCGCCGGCAGATTGAGAAATTTTAGCCGTGTTTTTGAGCGTATCGTAAATTCCGTCGATGCTGTCGTCTTTCATCGCCAGAAGAAAACAAGAAGACATCTGCGGTTTGGGTGTGCCGGAGTTGAACAAAGTAGGGGTCGCGTGGGTGAAAAACTTCTTCGACATGAGTTCGTAGGTTTCCAAAACCGAATCCAAATCGTCCATATGAATCCCAACCGAAACGCGCATCAACATGTGTTGCGGTCGCTCTACAATCTGACCGTTTATTTTTAACAAATAGGAGCGTTCGAGGGTTTTAAAACCAAAATAATCGTAGTTAAAATCGCGGTTGTAGATGATGGCCGAATCGAGTGTTTCCGCATTTTTTTTGATGACTTCATACACATCATCAGCTATGAGTGGTGCTTTTTTCCCCGTTCGCGGATTGACGTATTCGTAGAGATCGGTCATGGTTTCGAAAAACGATTTTTTGGTGTTTTTCTGCAAGTTTGACACCGAAATACGTTCCGCGAGTTTGGCATAATCCGGATGGGTTGTGGTCATGGTTGCTGCAATTTCGGCAGCCAAATTGTCTAATTCAGAGGTGGTTACCCCGTCATAAATACCTTCGATGACGCGCAAAGCTACTTTCACCGGATCGACCATCGGACTGAGTCCATAGCACAATTTTCGCACGCGGGCGGTGATTTTATCAAACATGACCGGCTCTTTGCGACCGTCTCTTTTAAATACGTACATAGCTTTTGATTTTTTGAGATTATTAATGAAACCCTGCGAAGGAGAAACCCCTCGGAGAATTGATTTTTAAGGAGCTGTTTCCCGTGTTCCGCTGTATCTCCGGCTTTAAAAATGCCGGAGGATGCCGCTACAACCTGCCCGATAGCAAAGCGGGCCGGGGCTAAAATGGCCTTCTTCGCAACATCAGCCGACTAAAATTCGGCGTCGAAACTAATTTTATTGGATTCAGTGTCTTTGTTCAACACACCGGCTTTTTGGTATTCCGAAACCCGTTTCTCAAAGAAATTGGTTTTGCCCTGCAATGATATCATATCCATAAAGTCGAAGGGGTTTTTGGAATTATAAACCCGTTCGCAACCCAATTCCACCAATAGGCGGTCGGTGACAAACTCGAGGTATTCAGTCATCAGTTTGGCATTCATTCCAATCAAACTCACGGGCAACGACTCGGTGATAAATTCCCGTTCAATATTCAAAGCTTCAACGATGATTTCCGTAATTCTTTTCTTGGATACTTTGTTGACAAGGTGGTGGTTGTGTAGATGCACGGCAAAGTCGCAGTGCATGCCTTCGTCGCGAGAAATGAGCTCGTTAGAAAAGGTCAAGCCCGGCATCAACCCACGTTTCTTAAGCCAGAAAATCGAACAGAATGCACCGGAAAAAAAGATTCCTTCCACAGCTGCAAAAGCGATGAGGCGCTCTGCAAAACTCGGGCTTTCTATCCATTTGAGTGCCCATTCGGCTTTTTTCATGATGGCCGGAAAAACTTCGATGGCGCGGAAGAGTTTGTCTTTTTCTTCCGGATTTTTTACATACGTATCTATGAGCAACGAATAGGTTTCGGAATGAATATTTTCCATCATAATTTGAAAACCGTAGAAAAATTTGGCTTCGGAAAACTGAACTTCGTTTACAAAGTTTTCAGCCAGATTTTCATTCACAATTCCGTCGGAAGCGGCAAAAAAAGCGAGGATGTGTTTGATGAAATATTTTTCATCCGCGTTGAGTTTGTTGTTCCAATCGGACAAATCTTGTTGCAAATCGATTTCTTCTGCCGTCCAAAAACAAGCTTGTTGTTTTTTATACCATTGCCACAAATCGTGGTGTTGGATTGGGAAAATGACAAATCGGTTCGGATTTTCTTGTAAAATGGGTTCGACAGCGGACATAAACAGTAGTTTTTTGAGTAGTTTACAGATTCAGATTTTATTAAAAATCGGAAAAACAAAGATTCAAAATAATGCCCGAAAATGAAAGTCAAACTTATAAACATTCGCTTAAAGTTTTTAACAATCAGCAAAAGGATGAACAAAAGACACGCTTAAAAAGATGAGGTTATGTATTTGTTATATAAAGAGTTATGTTTTTTTTATTGACATTGAATTGGAGTTTTTTGTTGGTGTTTGTGCAGTTTCCTTTAACAAATGGATGCGTGCTAACTATCAATAATTTCCTTTAAATTAACGACCTATAAGAAATTGAAAATATCGACATTTCAAACTAAAAATCATTATTTAGAAGTCAAGAAGTGTTCAGCAATTTCCTCCAATTGCGCATACCATGCTTCACCAAACTTTCTGATGAGGGCTTGTTTGACAAATTTATAGACCGGAACTTGCAGCTCTTTTCCGAGTGTGCACGCATCGTCGCAAATATCCCATTGGTGATGATTGACTGCCACAAACGAACTGTATGGTTGCAAACGAACCGGGTAGAGATGGCACGAAATGGGCTTTTGCCAATCAATCACACCTTGCTGATGGGCTTCTTCAATCCCGCATTTGGCAATGTTATTGGCATCAAAAGTCACATACGCACATTCTTTTCCGTCCACCAAAGGTGTTTCCAAATCACCAAATTCTGAGGTAATGGAAGTGCCTTGACTTTCGATGGCAGCAATACCTTCTGGTCGTAAAAATGGTTTGACTTTGGGATAAATCGCTGTTAAAATTTCGATTTCGTTTTCCTCAAGCGGCGCACCGGCTTCGCCTTCCACGCAGCAGACTCCTTTGCACGCCGAGAGATTGCACACAAATTGCTTGTCGAAGATGTCTTCCGAAACGATGGTTTTGTCTAATTGAAACATGGGTGCAAATATACTTTTTACACCTGCTTTATTTGCGTTTTTCTATAAAAAAAACTGAAACTATTCAGCTATTCAAATGAATTTCGTTTTAACCGTCACTTCGCGTGGTTTTTAATAGTAATGCGGCAGCTTTACGATTAAAATTGTATCGATTTTTCATTAGACTGAATAGTTACAAAAAACTAAACTGCGACTGTTTTTTTCACTTTCAAATGAAAACTTAAATTGTATTTTTGACAAATTTTGATTTGGATGGATTACGTACTGCTTATCACAGGTTTTATTTTGTTGGTTTTGGGAGGCGAATTTTTGGTTCGCTCCTCGGTGGCCATTTCGCTGAAATTGAATATTTCAAAGATGATTGTCGGGCTGACGGTTGTGTCTTTTGCTACTTCCGCACCCGAATTGATAGTCAGTTTAAAAGCGGCTCTCGACGAACATTCCGACATCGCGCTGGGAAACGTCATCGGGTCAAACATTGCCAACATCGGCTTGGTCCTCGGGTTGATTGCCATGATTCACCCGATAGTCATCGGTCGGTTTTTTAAAATATTGCATTGGCCCGCGATGATACTTTTTAGTTTATTGATGTATTTGTTTATGCTATCCGATTTAGTTATCAATCAATTGGAGGGACTGATATTGTTTGCGCTTATTTCACTGTTTGTTTATCTTCTCATCCGGTTTCGCTCCAAAGATTCCGACTCCGAAGAAATTGATGATACACTCCAACAAATCTCAGGAATAAAAATATTAATATGGCTGACAATCAGCGCGTTGAGTTTGTATTTTGGGTCTGAATGGTTGGTGGAAGGAGCGGTAAATATTGCTTCCGCGCATGGGGTCAGCGAACGTGTCATCTCGTTAACAGTTATCGCTATTGGCACGAGTTTGCCTGAGCTTTCTGCATCTGTTGTGGCGGCATTAAAAAAGGAAAAAGCCATTTCGCTGGGAAATTTAATCGGATCCAATATTTTCAACATCGGCTCGGTCATCGGGTTGACCGCCATGATTCACCCCATCAAAGTAGTCAGTAGCCAACTTATTGACTCCGACATTTGGTGGATGATAGCCATTTCTTTTGTGGTCTATCCGCTTTGTTTACTTTCAAAGAAAAGAAACATAGGAGCTGTCGCTGGTTTTTCTTTATTGTTCGCCTACATAACCTATCTATATTTTACATTATTTTAAAATTTTAAGGGTTAGTTTTTATTTTTTAATAAAAATTGAAGTTGTCCCCCCAAAAATATAGGGGTGTATGTTTTTTTGATTAATTTTGTGCCGATTAAATTGCATTTATAACAATTAAACATATCTTCAAAATGGGTACTATTCGATTTCAAGCGCTTTTAGCCAGTCAAAACCGTCCGAATATTAAAATAGACGAAAGCATCAAACGCTCTGAGCTTTTTGGAAAAAATGTATTTAACGATGCTGCCATGCGTCATTTTCTGACCAAAGAAGCGTATAACAGTGTCAACGATGCCGTAGAAAACGGAAGCAAAATAGACCGTAAAGTTGCCGAACAAATTGCTGCCGGCATGAAACAATGGGCACTCAGCAAAGGTGCTACGCACTACACACACTGGTTTCAACCCCTCACCGGAACAACGGCCGAAAAACACGACGCGTTTTTTGAACCCATCGGAAACGGCAATGCCATGGAAAAATTTGACGGTGGTCAATTGGTTCAACAAGAACCGGATGCCTCAAGCTTTCCGAGTGGTGGTATTCGCAATACTTTCGAAGCACGTGGATACACCGCTTGGGATCCGACTTCACCCGCATTCATCTACGGAACGACCTTGTGTATTCCAACCGTTTTTGTGTCTTACACCGGCGAAGCATTAGACAATAAAACACCTCTACTCAGAGCCTTACAAGCTTTGGATAACTCGGCTACCGCTGTGGCAAAATATTTTGACAAAAGCGTATCGAAAGTTACAGCGACTTTGGGCTGGGAGCAAGAATACTTTTTGGTTGACAAAGCATTGGCGGCTTCACGACCCGATTTGGTCCTAACCGGACGAACCCTTTTGGGACACTCACCCGCCAAAGGTCAACAATTGGAAGATCACTACTTTGGTTCAATCCCGAACCGTGCCATCAATTTTATGAGAGACCTCGAGCAAGAATGTATGCTTTTGGGCATTCCCGTTAAAACACGCCACAATGAGGTTGCGCCCAACCAGTTTGAATTGGCACCCATATACGAAGAAACCAACTTAGCCGTTGACCACAACTCACTTTTGATGGATGTAATGGGCAAAGTTGCCGATCGCCACAGCTTGAAAGTGTTGTTGCACGAAAAACCGTTTGCAGGCATCAACGGTTCCGGAAAACACAACAATTTCTCAATGGCTACCAACACGGGAGTTAATTTATTGGGTCCGGGTAAAACACCGATGAGCAATTTACAGTTTTTGACATTTTTCATCAACACCATCAAAGCAGTTAACGAAAATGAAGAATTGATGCGCGCCTCAATTGCCAGCGCGAGCAACGACCACCGTTTGGGTGCCAACGAAGCGCCACCGGCCATCATCTCCGTGTTCATCGGGTCGCAATTGTATAAAGTATTGCACGATTTGGAACAGGTGTCTGACGGGAAATTGTCTCCGGAAGAGAAAACAGATTTGAAACTCAATGTAGTCGGCAAAATCCCTGAAATCCTTTTGGACAATACCGACCGAAACAGAACGTCACCTTTTGCCTTTACCGGAAACAAATTTGAGTACAGGGCTGTCGGTTCGTCTGCCAACTGCGCCAACCCGATGACGGTTCTTGCGGCCATTGTTGCCAAACAGTTGAAAGATTTTAAAGTTGAAGTAGATGCATTGGTTGAAGGCAAAGACATGAAAAAAGACGATGCCATTTTCAACATATTGAGGGAATACATCAAACAATCGAAAAGAATCTTGTTTGAAGGCGACGGATACAGCGATGCGTGGGCAAAAGAAGCTGCCAAAAGAGGTTTGTCTAACCACAAAACCACACCGGGAGCATTGAAAGCCAAAATCTCTAAAAAATCGTTGGCTTTGTTTGAAGAATTGGGCATTTTGAACCACGTGGAAGTACATGCGCGCTACGACATCGAGTTGGAAGAATACACCAAAAAAATCCAAATTGAAGGTCGTGTTTTGGGTGACATTGCCCGCAACCATGTGATTCCGACTGCGATAACTTATCAAAACAAATTGATTCAAAACGTGCAAGGCTTGAAAGATATTTTCGGAAAAGATTTTGAAAAATACGCCCAAGAGCAAATCAATCTCATCAAAGAAATTTCAGGACACATCGAGGCCATCAATGCCCAAGTAACTGAAATGACCGAAGAGCGCAAAAAAGCAAACAACATCGAGTCTGTGGAGAAAAAAGCGCATGCCTATTGCGACAAGGTTAAACCTTTCTTTGAAACCATCCGCTACCACGCAGACAAACTCGAAATACTGATTGATGATGAACTTTGGACGTTGACCAAATACCGTGAATTGTTGTTTACGAGATAGGAAAAAGGTCTTGTAGAATGTTTAAAAACTGTTTAAAATTCGTTTTAAACAGTTTTTTTAATTCCGAAAATCAAGGAAAAATTAAAACGGCTTTTCCATTTATGCAATCTATGCCGATGGGTTGAGCAGGGGTCATGCAATCTGATATTACACCCCATTTTTTATTGAAATTAGCTTCCGCAACGTTAAATTCTTCTACCATTAATAGGAAATTTTCTACGTTTATGGTTGTGGAATAAGCAAGGTAACCTGTTGGTCCGCCACAAGCTTTTCCGCCTATTCCTGTGAAAGTCCAATTTGATGAATCTTCGCAAATGACGCTTTCGGCTAAATTAACAATTTCGGTTAATTTTAGATTAAGCATTGACTGATCTTGTTCCTGAGACAGTCCGGAGGTGTCTGATTCGCAACCTGCTAAAGAAAGTGCCAATAGGGCTGTGAGAAGATATATTTGACTTTTCATGATTAAAAATTTACGTTTATAGAATTATCGAGAAAAATAAAATCCATGGGCAAATATATTTTTTTAAGATTATAAATTCTATGACAAAGGTCATGTTTTTAAGCATTCAACGCGAATAACTTTTCGCATTCGGATACTTTTGTATCTTTGGGCAATAGCTTACTTTTGTTCAAAACAATACCATGGCAGGAAATTCTTACGGGACACTCTTCAGATTGACAACTTTTGGCGAATCGCACGGAAAAGGAATCGGTGGCATCATCGACGGTTGCCCCGCCGGATTAGAACTCGATTTTGAAGCCATTCAAAAAGACTTAGACCGTCGTAAACCCGGCCAATCTGCCATTGTCACCCAGCGCAAGGAATCGGATGAAGTACAGTTTCTGTCTGGTATATTTGAGGGTAAAACGACCGGAACGCCCATTGCCTTTTTGATACCCAACCTCGACCAAAAATCACAAGACTATACACATATTCAAGACGCTTACCGTCCTTCACATGCCGATTATACTTACGACCAAAAATACGGTTTCAGAGACCACCGCGGTGGCGGCAGGAGTTCGGCTCGTGAAACCGCAGCCAGGGTAGTTGCCGGAGCTTTAGCCAAACAATTGCTCAAAGGTATTTCTATTCAGGCTTATGTTTCTTCGGTCGGTAAGCTTACTTTAGATATTCCTTATCAACAACTCGATTTGGCAAGTGCTGAAGACAACATCGTCCGTTGTCCGGATGCGGCTACCGCCAAAAAAATGGAGGCTTACATCAAAGAAGTTCGCAAAGAAGGTGACACTGTGGGCGGCGTGGTGAGTTGCGTACTAAAAAATGTACCGGTCGGATTGGGCGAACCCGTCTTTGACAAACTGCATGCCGAGTTGGGCAAAGCCATGCTTTCCATCAATGCCGTCAAAGGATTTGAATACGGCAGCGGATTTGAAGGTGCCGCCATGAAAGGCAGCGAGCACAACGATTTGTTTGAAACAGACGGAAGCACCAAAACCAATTACAGCGGTGGCGTGCAAGGCGGTATTTCCAACGGAATGGATATCTATTTCAACGTGGCTTTCAAACCGGTTGCCACACTTATCCAAAACCAAGAAACCATCGACAAAGACGGCAACAAGACCAGCATCATGGGAAAAGGTCGGCATGATCCCTGCGTTGTTCCCAGAGCCGTTCCCATCGTGGAAGCCATGGCTGCACTGGTGTTGGCAGACTTTTATTTGAGAAATAAAATCGCGAAAATATACTAATTTACCAGACCCGAAAGGTTTCAAAAACCTTTCGGGTCTAAAAGAAAACCTTTCGGGTCTAAAAAATTTAATGAACAACCCAACGTATGAAAAAATTAGCACTCCATTGGAAGATTTTACTCGGTATGCTGTTTGGTGTACTTTTCGCTCTTATTCTCAACCAATTTACATGGGGTCCGAAACTTATCGGCGATTGGGTGAAACCTTTCGGAAATATTTTTATCAATGCCTTAAAATTGATTGCGGTTCCGCTGATTTTTGCTTCCCTTATCAAAGGAATCTCTGAGCTGAAAGACATTTCAAAATTATCAAAAATGGGCGGTCGAACCATCGGGCTTTATCTGATTACAACTGTCGTAGCTGTGAGTATTGGTTTGGCTGTTGTCAATATCGTGAAGCCGGGTAGTACGATCAACGAAAGTACAAGAAATCAACTCATTGAAAGTTATCAGAGCGATGCCGGACAGAAAATATCGGAAGCTGAAAAACAAAAAAATGCCGGACCGTTGCAAGCATTGGAGGATTTGGTTCCGCAAAATTTGATGGCGGCAGCATCGAACAACGGCAATATGTTGCAGGTCATCTTTTTTGCCATATTCTTCGGTATTGGATTGATTCTTATACCGGAAGAAAAATCAAAACCGGTGGTTCAATTCTTTGACGGCTTTAACGAAGTTATTCTCAAGATGATCGACCTGATCATGCTGGCAGCTCCCTACGGTGTGTTTGCCCTTTTGGCGGCTTTGGTGGTGGAAGCGCCCAGCCAAGATTTGTTTTTCGCTCTGCTTTGGTATGCTTTCTGTGTGGTTTTCGGATTGCTGTTGATGATTGGTTTTTATCTTACGCTGGTATGGGTCTTTACAAAAAGAACGCCAGCCTTCTTTCTAAAAGGAATGGCTCCTGCGCAGTTGCTCGCATTCTCGACGAGTTCGAGTGCGGCGACCTTACCGGTGACGATGGAGCGCGTAGAAAAACATTTGGGTGTGGAGGATGATGTGACGAGTTTCGTGTTGCCCATCGGTGCCACGGTCAACATGGACGGAACGAGTTTGTATCAGGCGGTAGCTGCGGTTTTTATCGCACAAGCTTTTGGAATGGATTTGAGTTTGACCGCTCAATTGGGCATCATTGTTACGGCGACTTTGGCTTCGATAGGCAGTGCGGCTGTGCCGGGCGCGGGCATGGTGATGCTCGTGATTGTGCTTGGACAAGCAGGCATACCGGAAGCCGGATTGGCTTTGATTTTTGCCATCGACCGACCTTTGGACATGTGCCGAACGGTGGTCAATGTGTCGGGTGACGCATCCGTTTCGATGCTCGTTGCCAAATCATTCGGCTTGTTGAAAGACGAAGACAAACTCGACCAGGAATTGACCACTTCGTAATGAAGTCATCATTTAATTTCTTTTCGAATAAATTTTAAAGATTTTCAATGAGCCCCGCGTATTCTGGTGATAATTGGCTAAAACCGATTAAAAGTAGCACAGATAAATTGCCTATTGTTTATTGCGTATTAGAAACCAAGACAAACTAATTTATTCAACGTTTAATAATCATCTTTTGATGCACTCAAAAACTATTCTCATCACCGGAGCGTCCTCAGGAATCGGGAAAGCGATGGCCGAGCATCTTTCCGGTAAAGGATTTACCGTTTTCGGGACAAGCAGAAATCCCAAAAAATCCATCGATAAATTGAGTTTTGAAATGATTGCATTGGATGTTACCCAAGCAGAATCTATCCGACAAGCGGTGGATTATGTGATTGGGAAAACCGGACGAATCGATGTGTTGATAAACAATGCAGGCATGGGCATTGCCGGTCCGTTGGAAGAAATTCCGGAAGCGGAAATTAAACGAGTTTTTGAAACCAATTTTTTTGGCCCCATCAATCTGATGAAAGCTGTTTTGCCGCAGCTGCGCAAGCAAGGAAGCGGGCTTATTGTGAATACTACGTCAATAGCCGGTTACATGGGTTTGCCTTTTCGCGGGGTCTATTCCGCCACCAAAGGGGCGCTCGAATTGCTGACGGAATCTATCAACATGGAAGTGAAAAGCCAAGGAATTCGGTTGGTAAATCTGGCTCCCGGTGACTTTGCCACCAACATAGCATCCGGGCGTTACCACGCACCTTTACAAGAAAAATCGCCCTATTTTTCGACCTATAAAACTTCGTTGGAAATGATGAATGCCCATGTGGATTCAGGTGCCGACCCACGGGAAATCGCGTGGTTGGTCGAACAAATTATTTTGGATAAAAACCCGAAAATTCACTACAAAGCAGCCGGAATGATGGAGAAATTCGGAATCGTGCTCAAGCGAATTTTACCCGATAAAGTGTATGAAAAGATGTTGATGAAGCATTTTAAATTGTAATTTTACGCCGCGCGTTAGTGGTTAGACCTCACAAAACCCGAAAGGTTTTTAAAACCTTTCGGATCTAAAAAATAAATTTAACTTTAAGCATATAGCAATATGAAATTTTTTATTGATACCGCAAACCTGAAACAAATAGAAGAAGCCCAATCGCTGGGTGTGTTAGACGGTGTGACGACCAACCCGTCGCTGATGGCGAAGGAAGGCATCACGGGCAACAACAACATCTTGAAACACTATGTGGACATCTGCAATTTGGTGGATGGCGATGTGAGTGCCGAGGTGATTGCGACCGATTATGCGGGAATTATCCGTGAAGGCGAACAACTCGCTTCTTTGCATCCGCAGATTGTGGTGAAAGTACCGATGATCAAAGACGGGGTAAAAGCCATTCGCTATTTTCATGAAAATGGTATCAAGACAAACTGTACCTTGGTTTTTTCGGCCGGACAGGCACTGTTGGCTGCCAAGGCCGGCGCAACCTACGTTTCGCCGTTTATCGGTCGATTGGATGATGTTTCGACAGATGGATTGCAACTCATTGAAGACATCCGAACGATTTATGACAACTACGGTTATGAAACCGAAATATTAGCCGCTTCCATCCGCCACAACATGCACGTGATTGAATGTGCCAAATTGGGTGCCGATGTGATGACCGGACCGCTGTCTGTGATTTTGAGCCTGCTCAATCATCCGCTTACCGACATCGGATTGGCCAAGTTTTTAGCCGATCACCAAAAAGCCTCTAAATCTTAATTCTATTTTCGGATGAGCAACGTCATAGACATGAAAAACATCAAACGCGATTTTCCTCTTGGGATGGAAATCGTGCGGGTGCTGAAAGGCATTGATTTGATCATTAAAAAAGGTGAATATGTCGCCATCATGGGACCTTCCGGTTCCGGGAAGTCCACCTTGATGAACTTGTTGGGTTGTTTAGACACGCCTACTTCAGGCAGTTATATCCTGAACGGCAAAGATGTCAGTCAGATGCACGACAACGAGTTGGCCGAAATCCGCAACAAAGAAATCGGGTTTGTTTTTCAGACGTTTAATTTGATGCCTCGTTCAACGGCTTTAGACAACGTGGCACTGCCGATGGTCTATGCCGGTATGGGGAAAACCGATCGAATCGAACGCGCCAAAAGTGTGTTGGCCGATGTGGGTTTGGCAGACCGTATGGATCACCGACCCAACCAACTCTCAGGCGGACAAAGACAACGTGTCGCCGTGGGAAGAGCTTTGGTCAACCACCCGTCAATCATCTTGGCCGATGAGCCGACCGGAAATCTCGACTCCAAAACCTCGGTAGAAATCATGAACTTGTTTGACGAAATCCACAAAAAAGGAAACACCGTTATTTTGGTGACGCACGAAGAGGACGTTGCCAAGCATGCGCACCGGATTATCCGACTTCGCGACGGACTGATTGAGAGTGATGAGGTGAATGTGAATAGATAAGCAAAAGCCAATTTGCAATGGGCAACAAACAACTCTCGAAATAACAAATAGCGATTAACGATTAACGATTTTTGTAAATTCGTTATGAAGTTTCGGGCTCAGCATAAAATCTTGGGTAATGTGGTCAAAAATAGTTGGTCTCTTTTATTAATCACCACGTGAATTTAAGCTCACAAATTTACTATATTAAGCTCAA
>PHDQ01000268.1 GCA_002841025.1 Bacteroidetes bacterium HGW-Bacteroidetes-13
TGATGACGATTTTTTTGCCGCCCGAAGCATGGACGTGTTTGTTTCTAAACTTCGGAAAAAACTGAGAGCCGATGCATCGGTAGAAATCATCAACCTACGTGGGTTTGGCTATAAGTTGGTGTGTTGAGAATTTTACCGGAAATATTTCCATTTTTTCGTACATTGGCGTTCGATGAAAAGCCTGTTTTACTTTCTTGTTTTAGTTCCGTTTGCACTTATCGCGCAGCCTCGTTTCAGCGTATCGGTAAGTGATTCGCTTGTTTTGGAAGCAAATACTTTTTGGGGTGCTGACAGTTTTGGCAATTTGTATTACACCAAAGACAATGTTTTTTATAAAAAATCCGGTGACAAAACTTTTTCTTTTTACGCCCTTAGTTTGGGTGCAGTTTCTTCGGTAGATTTGTTGAATCCCCTGAAAATAACACTGTTTTACAAAGATTTTAACCGAGCCGTTGTTCTGGACAATCAATTGTCTGAAATTCAACGCATTGATTTTAATACCAACCAAACCTACCGGATGGTAGCGCATTGCACCACTTCCTACGAGCGAAATCTCTGGGTTTTTAATGTTGATTTGCAAAGGCTGGAACTCTATAATTACGCCCAAGACAAGGCTTTGGTTTCTACCCAACCCATCGCCGATAAGGTGAAAGAACAACTGAGTAACTATAATTTCTGTTGGCTACTCACCGATAAAAGACTCATTCAATACAACATCTACGGCAGCCCTGTTTCCGAATTTCCGTTGGAAAACGCTTCCAAATTACACCGATTCAAAGATTCTATACTCTTTGTCCAGGACGGAAACCTCTTCTATTTCGATGCGAAATTTAGAGACCTTGTTGCAATTTCTTTGGAAAAAACAAATTTCAAGGATTTTTCGATTACCAATGATAAATTATATCTTTACCAAAACAATCAACTGACT
Organism: Bacteroidetes bacterium HGW-Bacteroidetes-13; assembly: GCA_002841025.1. Taxonomy (GTDB): domain Bacteria; phylum Bacteroidota; class Bacteroidia; order Flavobacteriales; family Flavobacteriaceae; genus UM-FILTER-40-17. The sequence goes on from PHDQ01000268.1 coordinate 929, forward strand.
ATTTACAACCTTACTTTTCAACCTTAAACCTTTTTCTATGCACGTAGCTGTAGCCGGAAACATCGGTGCCGGAAAGACGACCCTGACCGGACTGCTCTCCAAACATTTTAAATGGGAAGCGCAATACGAAGATGTCGTGGACAACCCTTATTTGGACGATTTCTACAACCAAATGGAACGTTGGTCTTTCAATCTGCAAATCTATTTTCTGAACAGCCGTTTCAGCCAAATCTTACAAATTAGAAAAAGCGGTCAAAACATTATTCAGGATCGGACTATTTACGAAGACGCACATATTTTTGCTCCCAACCTCCATGCCATGGGTTTGTTGACAAACCGCGATTTTGAAAATTACCGCACACTTTTTAATTTGATGGAATCTTTGGTGGCACCTCCCGATTTGCTGATTTACCTGAGAAGCTCCATCCCGAATCTTGTACATCAAATCCACAAACGCGGCCGCGAATACGAAAACTCCATCAGCATCGACTACCTCAGCCGACTCAACGAACGCTACGAAGCCTGGATTCAGAATTATGACAAAGGAAAACTCCTGATCATCGATGTGGACAAACTCAACTTTGTCGATAACCAAGAAGACCTCGGCTTTGCCATCAACAAAATCGATGCAGAATTGTACGGCTTGTTTTGAAAACGCTCAAAAACTTTCAATCACAGAAATCAGGATTGAATTAACCAATAATGAATTGCTTAAAAAATCACAAAACGTAAAAACCTGACAAATATCATTTTGTGTGTGTGTTTTTGTCGTAAATTTGCATTTATGTTTAAGACGAGCACAAAACTCTTTTCGGTTTTTATGGCACTTACCGTGTTGGTGTCCACTACGTCTTTTACGGTCTATCAACATTTTTGTGGCGATGAAATCACCGATGTAGCCATTTTTAAACACGCCGAAGGTTGTGGCATGGAAGCCGTAGTTGACATTCCCGAAAACACTTGCCATACGCCTAAAAAATCTTGTTGCAATGACCGCGTGGTTTCGATTCAAGGCCAAGATCAGGTAAATCCAGCGACACAAGCATTGTCAATTGACCACCAAGTCTTTTTGGTGGCAGTTATATACAGTTTTGATTATTTGTTTTTTGACACTTCCAAAAATAATAAGGAGACCTTTCACTACTACCCGCCTCCGATTGTTCAAGACATTACCGTACTTCACCAAGTTTTCCGCATTTGATTTTTAGAATGAGGCAGTCTTCTTTAGGCTGCGTTTAACTGAGTATTTTCCCATTTCTCAGCGATTTTTTCATTCTTAAAATCAAAAAAATGCTTTCAAAAGTCATACGTTATTTTCTAGAAAACAGGTTGGTTACCGCCCTGCTGCTGTTGTCGTTTATCTCCTGGGGATTGATGACGGCTCCGTTCAATTGGAACACCGGATTTCTTCCCAAAGACCCCGTGCCTGTTGATGCCATTCCCGATATCGGCGAAAACCAGCAAATCGTTTTCACCAATTGGCCCGGACGCTCTCCGCAGGATATTGAAGATCAAATCACTTATCCGCTCACCACTTCACTGCTGGGCATTCCGGGTGTAAAATCCATCCGGAGTTCATCGGTATTCGGGTTTTCGATGATTAACATCATTTTTAGTGAAGAGGTCGAGTTTTATTGGTCGCGTACACGGGTACTCGAAAAACTGAATTCGCTGCCGGCAAACCTGCTTCCCAACGATGTCCAACCCACTTTAGGACCGGACGCAACGGCACTGGGACAGGTCTATTGGTACACGCTGGAAGGGCGCGATTCGCTGGGCAATGTCACCGGCGGATGGGATTTGCATGAACTGCGCACCATTCAAGATTTTTACGTGAAATACGGATTGAATGCGGTGGAAGGTGTGTCGGAAGTTGCTTCGGTGGGCGGTTATGTGCAAGAATATCAAATCGATGTGAATCCG
>PHDQ01000269.1 GCA_002841025.1 Bacteroidetes bacterium HGW-Bacteroidetes-13
ACATAGTCCGTGATTTCGTTTTTAAAGTTAACTTTTCCGTAGAGTTTATGGATGTTTGCTTCATCAAAGCGAATACGGATGTGATTTTTAAAACTTAAACCGACCGGAGGTGCAATTTTGTAGATGGCCTCTTTGGCACCCCAAATCAGGGTGAGTTTCTGCACATCGTCTTTGTTTTTTTCAAATTCTTTGCCTTCACCCAAAAACTTGTTGGCGATTTTTTTGATTTTTTCGCGTTGCATTTCGATATCAATACCGAAAGCGAGGTCGCTCACCACAATGCCCGAAAATTCAAACGAATGGGTAATCGAAATGTGCTTGCCATCGCGCAAATAAGGTTTTCCGTTCGCATCATAAGACAAGTCGGTGTCTGCGTAACCGAGTTCTTTGAGTAAATGTCGCACGCTTAAAAATCCGCGTTGGTGAATTTCGGACTGCATGCCCAACATTCTATTCAGGCTTTTTTCTTTAAGCGAAACTCCTTGATTTAAGGTGTCAAAAGATTCCGTGATATGCCAAATTAAGATTTTGGTAGTCGCGTTGGGTTCTATGATTTTATGTAGAGGCAATGGAATTGTTTAATAGAAATGATACGAATGTAAATTTAAACTTTAATATAGTAGCTATCTAAAACTTAGATTATTTTTAACTGTTAAACACCGTTTTTTTAACCCCGACTGGGTTTAAAACCAAGTCGGGGTTAGTATTTATTTTAACCACTACAACACATTCGACCGAATTTTTTTCCAAACTTTCAACAACGCAAAGCCGGCAGCCAAAGCCAGCAAAGTTGTAGGCAAAGCGATGTTTATTTGCCCATAAATCCAATAGCCGGTCGCGAATAAGGTAGCGTAGATAAACAAACAACCTATCAAAATTGCCAATATTCCGGAAGGGACATTCCAAGCTTCGTGGCGGGTGATTAAATTTCGATCTTCAGTAGCGGCTTCAGACACCACTTTTTTCCAGCCCGGTCCGCCCGGTTGAATTTTTATATAGAAATCCTCCAGTACTTCTCTTTTTTCAGGCTTGGTCAGAAAAGTGGTCACTACCCAAATAATGGTCGTAATCAAGACAACCATGGGAAATTTAGCCCAAGCCGGCATCCATCCGGTTTCTAACTGTCCGGTGACGATGTTTTTGTGGTCAAACAAAATGAATCCCAAAGAGGTGAAAGTAAACAAGATTGAAATAATCCCCGATGAAAACATGGCCGATATCTCGCTCCATGCGTTGATGCGCCACCAAAACCAACGAAGAATAAAAATCAAACCGGTGCCTGCGCCAAACATCAAAATGATGTCGAAAAGTTGTATCGCATTTTGCAAAGCCAAAGCAAAAAAGGCACTGGCAATCATCAAAACTACCGTTGATATTCGTCCCACAGCAACCAATTTTTTCTCGGAGGCATTTTTGTCGATTTGTTGTTTGTAAAAATCATTCACGATGTATGACGATCCCCAGTTGAGGTGCGTCGAAATGGTGGACATATAGGCCGCTATCAACGATGCCAACACCAATCCGATGAGACCTGCCGGAAGACGGGTGAGCATGGCACTGTATGCTAAATCCTGTCCCAATTTATCTTCTGCAATGTTTGGAAAAGCCTCGTGAATACTGGCAATATCAGGATAGACAATCAAAGAAGCCAAGGCGACCAAAATCCATGGCCAAGGGCGGAGCGCATAGTGCATGATGTTGAAAAAGAAAGTGGCACCAATGGCGTGGTTTTCGTCTTTGGCGGCCAGCATGCGTTGGGCAATGTATCCGCCGCCGCCCGGCTCTGCACCCGGATACCACGAACTCCACCATTGAACTGCCAAAGGAATAATCAGCAGCAATATAATCGCCTCGGTGTTATCAAAATCGGGGAGCAAAGGCATTTTATCGATGACGTTTGCGTGCGAAAAAAGTTCCTGCAAACCGCCGACTTCCGGTAAGTTGATGCTGTACCAAGCTGCGCCAAACGAACCTGCCATCGCGACAAAAAACAACAGAAAATCGGTATAAACAACCCCTTTAAATCCGCCTACGGCACTAAAAACGACTGTCACCAAACCGGCCAACAAAACAATTTGAACAGGGTCTAAGCCCAGCATCACCTGCCCGATTTTGATGGCGGCCAATGTAACGCCGGCCATTGCCATGATGTTGAAGACAATGCCGAGATAGACGGCTCGAAATCCCCTCAAGAAGCGAGCGGGTTTGCCTCCGTAACGCATTTCATAAAATTCGATGTCTGTTTTGACGTTTGACCTGCGCCAAAGTTTGGCATAGACAAAAACCGTCAACAATCCCGTAATCAAAAAAGCCCACCAAACCCAGTTTCCGGAAACGCCGTTGGTCCGGACTAAATCGGTGACCAGATTGGGCGTGTCGGTTGAGAAAGTGGTTGCAACCATCGACAGTCCCAACAGCCACCAAGGCATGTTTCGCCCGGAAAGGAAAAACTCCGTAGAGTCTTTGCCCGATTTTTTGGAGACGTACAATCCGATGAACAAGGTAGCAGAGAAGAAAATTGCAATAATGGCGTAGTCGAGGGTGGTTAGATGAATCATATTGGATATTAAGAATTGATTATTTACATTTTTGTAACTATTCACTCTAATGAAAAATCGATACAATTTTCGTCTGTTCGAGTGTTTTATTGAAAAATGCGATAGCTTTTTTTAATAAAACGTATCGAGAACGCTACAATAACAAACTTCTCGATACCTGCCTGTGGCAGACAGGCAATTTTTAATAGTAAAGCGGTCGCATTACTATTAAAAACCACTCGAAGTGACGGTTAAAACGAAATTCA
>PHDQ01000025.1 GCA_002841025.1 Bacteroidetes bacterium HGW-Bacteroidetes-13
ACCGCCAAAACCTTGGATGGCACCATCAAAACGGCGACATCCTGCTTTGTAGGCTGCCTCTACTTTCTCATGCCAACTGTTTGGTGTGGTGTGAAGATGTGCACCAAATTCGATAGCCGGATATTGCGGTATCAAATTGGAATAAAGGTAATCAATTACTTCCGGCGTTGAAGTGCCAACAGTATCCGACAGCGACAAAATGCGAACGCCCATTTTTGATAATTTTTCTGTCCATTCTCCGACAATCTCGACATTCCACGGATCGCCATAAGGGTTGCCAAAACCCATAGACAAATAGGCTACAACTTCCTTGTGGGTTTTGTTCGCAATCGCTAAAATTTCTTGTAAAACTTCGATACTTTCCACGATGGTCGTGTGCGTATTTCGCATTTGAAAGTTTTCAGAAATGGAAAAAGGATAGCCCAAATAATCGATTTGCGGATGTTTCGATGCATCTTCCGCGCCGCGCACATTGGCAACAATAGACAACAGTTTGCTGCGGGTCTGCGACAAATCTAATCTTGATAAAACTGCTGCGGTGTCTGCCATTTGTGGGATGGCTTTTGGGGAAACAAAACTACCAAAATCGATGGTGTCAAAACCCACACGCAACAAAGATTGGATGTAATTTACTTTCTTTTCGGTGGGAATAAAATCTCTGATGCCTTGCATGGCATCACGCGGACATTCGATGATTTTGACCGGATTGGGCATTTCTAAACAATTTAGATTCAAATCCTGTTTGATTGGTTTTTCGCTTTGGCGAAGTCAAAACCGTTTTGCCACCACTGCGTCATTTTTTCTTTATTGAATATCAACGAATTAGTCGTCAAAACCGTAGGCGTATAATAAATATCCACACAGGCATTTTTGTTTTTGGCTTGCAACTTGCCAGTTTTCAGGTTTTGATGTTCGATTTGATCCATCATAAATTCGATCATGGTGGTGATGAGCGAAAACGGATTGCGGATGGGCAAACGGTTGATGTAGTTTACTTCCGTTTCCAAAATGATAACATCTATTTCTGTGGCTCCACGATTGATGGCTTCTTCCACCGGCACCATGCATCCCAAGCCGCCATCGGCATAGTCGTAATCGTTCTTTCGAGCCAAACTCATAAATGGCGGATAATTGCAGGAAATCCATACCCAATCGAGGAAATCTTCGTATTCACAATCGGATAAAGATTTGTACTCCAGCGTGTTGAGTGATAAGTTTGAAACCGTTACGATTACGTCCTTGTTGCTCGCTTTGATATTTTCATAATCCTCCATCGAAATTGTATTCCGAATCAATATCCGCAAATTCCCGCTTTCTCCAAAGGATTTTTTACCCTTGAATATATTTTTAAGTACGTTGAAGTGATTGATGGAAATATTGGAAACGCCTTTTTTGTTTTTGATAATAAAGGGACAATTGCTGAATATCGATTTTTGATTGACCGATGTATAAACCGCTTTAATTTCTTCAACTTTGCCAAGTGCGAGATTGGAAACCAACAAACTTCCAGTTGATGTACCGAGAAACATATCGTATTGTTTTCCCAATTCTTCGATGAGATACTGCGCAACACCTCCGGCAAATGCGCCTTTGCTGCCACCTCCGGAAATTACTAATGCTTTCATTTTATTGGGGTATTAAATTGGGTTGTATCGATGCTGTTTTAGATCCGAAGTAAAACTTAATCTATCAAAGTTTTGATAACGCGTTGTTCGGAAAGGCTAAATTGCAAAATATTTTGTTCAATATACTGTTTGTAAGTCGATTCTTTCAGCAATTCTTTCAACACAGTTTTAGACGACTTGGAAAACTGCCAAACCGGATGCACAGTTGCGTGTATCAAATTGTCGAGCATTTGCCGATTGACCAATTGTAGGTCGTTGAGATACTGAAATGCTTTTTCCCGGATTTGATAGGGCTGATTTTCGTTGGTATAATTGACCAATTCTTCATAAAAAACTCCTTTTTCATCCGTTCTGTATTCGGGTGTAATAATAGCTAATGAAAGCCATAATATTCTTACATTCAAATCATTAAATCCAAATATTTTTTCCGTCTTGTTCAAATAATCTGTACGTTTTTCAGGTATGTTTTTCCACAATCTGTACAAGGCAGTTTCCACCGTTTCAAAATTGGATTCGCTCAGAAGGTTTTCGTAATTTTTCAGAAGTACAGCCGGAATCGAATCTAAATTCTCCGCCAAACTCTGCTTCACTTTTGCCTCTGGAAGCGAAAAGGCTTTGTTTAATAATTGAATAGTTTGATCGTTTAATTTTTTAGAAATCTGCTCGATAATTTTCTGTTTGATTGGGTAATAAACCGGTTCGAGCATCCATTCTTCACAGGTGTGAAAAGAATTTGCACAATCGATTTTTGAATAGGTGTCAATGAAAGTTCCTTCGAAAAACTTACTTGCTTCTTCCTTCGGAAAATAGGTGTCTTCCAACCAAGTACGCGAAAATTCTTTTAAATCTTTTCCTGAAACATTTTCGACTTCTTTGATAAAATCTTCGGTTTCCACGTTGCCAAAAGCATGTTTGTCTATGTAATTTTGAACTGCCTTTTTAAATGCCTCCTCACCCACTCTTTTTTGCAACATCAAAAGTGCCCAAGCTCCTTTTTCGTAATAAGTCAAGCTACTCGCTTTTGGATTGAGCAAGCTTTCACCTTGGTTTTGAAGGGACAAAACCGATAATTTCGTATAAGAATCATACAGTTTCCAATAGAAATAATCTGACCCAAACACTTCTTTTTCTGCCAATAAAGCATAAAAAGTTGCAAAACCTTCTTGCAACCAGTGATGTGTGCTGCTTTTGGCAGTCAGCAGGTCGCCAAACCACTGATGCGCCAACTCGTGGGCATTCACATTCACAAAATTTCGTTCTTCAAAAGAAGTGGAATCAATCACAAATTGATCGGAGAAAATCGTTAAAGTTGTGTTTTCCATCCCCGCATACAAAAAATCTCGAACAGGCACCATTTTGTAATTCTGCCACGGAAATGCTATGCCAATTTCGTTTTCTAGAAAATCGAAAATTTGTTTTGAATATCGATAAGTTGGCTCAAATTTATCTGCGTCTTGCGGCTCAAAATAATATTGAATCGGGATTCCGTTTTTTGAAACTTCTTTTTTGGATTGAAAATCACCAATTACTAAAGCAATCAGGTAACTGCTCATCGGGTTATTCATCGTGTAATGCCAGGTTTTTAGGTTGCCGTTGAGTTGTTCATCCTTCAACAATCCGTTGGCGATTACCTGATACTTTTTGTTAAATTGAATCGTCAAATCGATCGTAATTTTCTCGTTTACATCGTCAAAACTCGGCAACCAATGGCTGGTTTCTTTGCCCTGACCTTGTGTCCATATTTGATTGCTCCCCGCATTGTCCCATCCGACAAAATACAGGGCTTTTTCGGGTGTGGCTGTATATTCAAAAGTCAGCTGATAATTCTCATCGGCTTTGAAGTTATCGTAAATCCACAACTTATCTCCATCGGTTTGACTTCTTGCAAGTTGGTCGTTTAGTTTTACTTTGTTGAATGCCATTTTTTTGGCATCCACAAAAATAGAGTCTGTGTTTTGCTTGATTTGAAAAGTAAACAAGATATTTCCTTTTACTTGCTTATTCATCGTATCCAATGAAATGGCAGCAGTCAAGGTTTTAAAATCTACTGTTTCAATTTGTTGCGCTGATAACAGTTGAAAGCTGATCAAACCAAAAATCAGAATATTTTTTTTCACGAAATGCCCTTGTTTTATCCTCTAAAAGTACAAAAAAAAGCCACCTTTTCAGATGGCTTTTTAAAAAGCGTTATTTCGAAAAAAAACACACGACTCAGAAAGCGCGAAAACGGTTGCTTCGGCACCACTCAGCCACCTGTATATAAACAGAAGCTGAGAAATTTGTCAATGGTCTGTTTTTATTTTTTCTGACTTTCGTATTTTTCTTTATACCGCAGATACAAATCTTTTTGGTAGCTGTTCAAACTGATGTCGCGTCCTTGAATAAAGCCATGCGATATTTTGTTGGTTCGCATGTCAAGCGCATCACCTTCCGACACAAATAAAGTGGCATCTTTACCCACTTCAAGCGTACCGAGTGTTTGGTCAATTCCCAATATTTTTGCATTGTTGAGCGTGATAAGTTTTACAGCTTCCTCTTTTTCAAGTCCGTAAGCTGCAAAAGTTCCGGCATAAAACGGCAAGTTACGCGTGTTCATTCGTTCCATTTGCCCGCTGTTTTCAATGCCTACCAACAAGCCTTGGTGAACTAAAATCCCGGCTAATTTATAAGGCATGTACACATCTTCTTCTTCGGAAGCCGGCAAAGCGTGCGGTCTGCTCACCAAAACGGCCACGTTGTTTGCTTTGAGCAAATCGGCTATTTTATAGGATTCACGACCCCCAATGATGACAACTTTGGCAATGCCTAATTCTTTGGTTAATTGAATTGCATCGACAATTTGTTTTTCATAATCTGCATTGACAAAAAGCGATTGCGTACCCTCAAAAAGTCCTTTGGTAGCTTTAAAAAGTAAATTTTCCACTTCCGGTTTTCCGGCATTGTAAGCTTTTGCCTGTGTCAAAAACTCTTTAAGTTTGGCAACTTGGTTGTCATATTCCTTATTGGGTTCGCTTCCGCCACCGCCGCCAAAACCGAATCGGGTTCGTCTGAAAAGTGCCGGCCAATTGGCATGGATGGCGTCATCTTTCTTGTATGCCGCGTCTTCCCAATTCCACGCATCGAGTTGCATGATGGAAGAAGTTCCGGTAATCAATCCACCACGCGGTGCAACTTGGGCAATCAACACGCCGTTGGGACGCATACTTTCCACCACGCGAGATTCTGCATTATAAGCTATCATGCTTCGCACATTGGGCGTAATCAATCCAATTTCAGCTTCGTCATCCGTAGCGCGAACGGCATCAATCTCAACCAAGCCCAAAGTAGAATTGGCAGAAATAAAGCCGGGATAAACATGTTTTCCTTTGGCATCAATCACTTTCCCGGTAGGTGCAACATTGGCTCCGATTTGTGTGATTTTTCCGTTTTCAAAAACGATGGTTGCGTTGGGGATTACCGTTCCGTTACCAATGTGTGCAGTTGCACCTGTGATGCTGATGGTTTCAGTTTGCGTTTTGGCTGGCGGATCTGAAGGTTGTGCTTCGGCTTGATATCCAAACAGTCCGAAGGCAAACAGTGTACTATAAAATATTTTTTTCATTTTGATTCAGTTTGGGTTAGAAATTCATAATCAAGTGAATCGCAGTGGAGCAATTCTTTTTCTTTTTTCTTGGGAGCTTGGGTTTTCAAGCCTTTGTTTTTGGCTTCAATCGATAAGTTGATGAGTTTGTTTCTTTCTGCCGAAATGTTTTTCAAAATATCGTCTTGTTTATCCAATTCGAAATAGAAGGTTCCGTCAATCATATTTTTCTCCACCTTGGCATAAACGGACAACGGATTGTCTGTCCACAGCACCAAATCAGCATCTTTACCAACTTTCACACTACCCACGCGGTTGTCGATGTGCAGTAATTTGGCCGGGTTGAGCGTGACGAATTTCCAAGCTTCTTCTTCCGAGACATCGCCATATTTTACTGCTTTTCCCGCTTCTTGATTGAGACGACGAGACATTTCTGCATCATCCGAATTGAAGGCGACCACAACTCCTGCTTGCCTCATCAAAGCACCGTTGTATGGGATGGCATCTTTCACTTCGTATTTGTAAGACCACCAATCTGAAAAAGTAGATCCGCCTGCACCGTGTGTCGCCATCTTGTCTGCAACTTTGTACCCTTCCAATATATGTGTGAATGTGTTTACTTTAAATCCGAATTGATCTCCAACTTTCATCATCATGTTGATTTCTGATTGTACATAAGAATGGCAAGTGATGAATCGTTCGCCATTGAGAATCTCAACCAGCGTTTGCATTTCCATGTCATATCGCGGCGATGGCGTGCGTTGTTTTTCTTTAGCAGAAAGTTTGTTATAGGTTTTCCATTTCGCTTCATATTCTTGGGCGCGGGTAAAATAGTCCACATAGACTTGCTCTACACCCATGCGGCTTTGCGGAAAGCGTGTCGGGTTGGCAATTCCCCAATTGGATTGTTTGACGTTTTCGCCCAACGCAAATTTGATAAACTTCGGTGCTGCTTTAAACACCAAATCTTCGGGAGCTTCACCCCATTTGAGTTTGATGATGGCAGAACGACCGCCAATCGGGTTGGCAGAACCGTGTAGCAATTGTGAAATGGTCACGCCACCGGCAAGATTTCTATACAGATTGACATCTTCAGAATTGATGACATCTTCCATTTGCACTTCGGCAGAAGAATTGCTTCCGCCTTCGTTGACAGAACTCAAACCAATGTGTGAATGCTCGTCGATGATGCCAGAAGTAAGATGCTTTCCAGTTGCATCAACGATTTTAGCAGTTGGATCCGATAGATTGGCACCAACTTTGACAATTTTCCCATCTTTCACAAGTACGTCTGTGTTCTTGAGAATACCTTCAGACTCATTGGTCCAAACGGTTGCGTTTTTGAAAAGTACTGTTTGCGCTTTTTGTTTTTCCGTAAAACCATAAGGAACATTGGGGAAAGAGACCGCAACTACTTCGGTTTTTTTTGTTTTTCTATCGTCATTTTCTTTCTCCTTATTGGGTTCTGTCTGTTTTGCTGACCAAACAATTTCATTTCCATTTTCGAGTTGACCTTTTCCGGTAAAATTATCCGATTGAGAAACTTTTCCGTAAAGTCTTATGTAAGCAGTTTCTTTCAACCCACTTGGGTTAAAAAGTAAATTCAACCAACCGTTGTCATAATCGAATTTGGTTGCCAATTTGGTTGAATCTTGTGTAACCTCAGCTTTGGGTTTAAATGACTCACCTGTAATTTTTAATTTGTAATTCGTTCCATCCACAGTCAGCTCATACGCGCCTCTGATGTCTATAAAATTCAAGTCATTGATGGTATTTCGCTGTCCTTGAACCCAGTTTTCATAAAGGATGGTTTTACCGTCAAAAATATCTCCTGAGGTGATGATAAAGTTTGCCAAGGCACCATTTTTCAAAGTTCCCAATTCGTTGCTTTTGCCGAGGATGGAAGCAGGCCGCGTGGTCAAGGCTTCGAGTGCGATTGTTTTGTCTAAGCCATATTCGACCGCTTTTCGTACATTTTCCAAGAAATTTTTGGTTGATTTCAAATCGGAAGCAGTCAAAGTGAATTTAATTCCATTTTTAGCTAAAACAGCCGGATTGGTCGGTGCTTGGTTCCAAAAACGCAAATCTTCCAATGAAACAATGGAAGCCATCAAAGGGTCGCTCACATCGTAGGCTTCGGGGAAATTAACCGGAACAATAAGCGACAATCCGGATTTTACAATCTCGTCGATGCGTTCAAATTCATTCCCATTACTTTTGACGACATAAGAAATGCCTAACTCTTTGGATAATTTTGCGACATTTAAAACTTTCAATTTATCGCCTGCATCGAAAATCTGTGGTAGATTTTTGTTTTTTAAATAGGCTTCAATGGATAAATCTTTTTTATCGTGTTTGTTGTTTTGATACCAATTGGCATCATACGTAAATTGTCTGATCAACGAGGTCATTCCCATCTGTGAAGAAGGATAAGACTGTTGGGAAGTTACACTTCGAGAGAAACCAAAAAACTGAGCCGCATCTGCTTGGAGTATGCGGGTGTTGTTGTTGTCGGCATCATTGAGGGTCACCAAAGCACCGGTCCCGCGTGCCACACCGTCTTGCAGGTGGGTCAAAACTGTGCCAAAACCTGCTTCGCGAAGTTCTTTGGCTTTTTTGTCATCGTATTTAAACGACTGATAGCCTTCGGTTTCAGGTTTGATGTGTTCGTTCCAATAAAAACCATCTTTTTTGGAATCATACTGTACTGAACGACCAAAACCACCCTGTGCTTTGGGTTTATCGATACCAAAGTCGGTATATAAATCGATGAAGGACGGATAGATGAATTTTCCTTTTAAATCAACCACAACACTGTTTGCAGGAATGTTAACCGAAGTACCGGCTGCAACCACTTTACCTTTCTGTATGAGCAAAGTTGCGTCCGTAATCACCTGAGAAGGTGACACATAAATCGTGGCGTGGGTGAGTGCTGTGTAGTTGGTGTTGACGTCGTGAACGCCATCGTCTTTGGGGAAATAATCTTGTGCCTGAAGTCCGAACACGAACGACAGCAGCAAAAAAGTCAATAGTTTTCTCATGTTTTTAGGTTAAAAAGTTAAGTGCATTAAAGGTAAAAAACTTTGTGTTTTACCCTTGCTTTTAAGTTTTATTTAACTTAACCTTTTAACAATTAGCCCTTTTTTAACTTGACGGTCCACTCAAAACGAAAGGTTGCAACCACGTCACCTGCTTGATCGCGACCGACCGATTCCATCCAAAAGGTCTTGCCTTCGCCCGTTGAGACTGCTTCGTCGATGGATTGTTTGGCTAAATCGCCATCGGTACACTCAAAAATGATTTTGCCTTTGGCTTTTTTGGTAAACGTACTTTCGTTGCGTGCCACCAACATCGATATGTTTTTACCCGAATCTTGGATGTGACTGATGACCAACGCGCCTGTGGAAAGTTCGGCAGCCATGGCTTGCACGGCAAAATAGAGCGACCCAAACGGATTCTGATTGATCCAGCGGTGACGAACGCCTACCTGGCATTTGTGTGCATTGATTTCGATTACCCGAACGCCCGTAAAATAGGCAGAAGGCAGTTTAAAAAGGGTAAAAGTATTGAGTTTGCGAGCTGTAAGCATGTCTGGATTTTTTTTAAAAATACGATAAATTTTTAATTCCATATTTATTTGAAAAATATTTAATTATCTTGTAATCAATTTCACACAAAATTTATGCTCAAGAAAACCATTTTTGTGTCAAATAAATCTTCGCTGACAACGCAAAATTTGCAGTTGTGCATCAAGTCCGAACTCAGAGAAAGTTCGATTCCGATTGAAGATATCGGATTTTTAGTCATTGACCATCCCGAAGTGTTTTTGAGTATGCCCACACTCAATTTACTGGTTGAAAACAATTCTTCTGTGATTGTTTGCGGTAAAAACCATTTGCCAAACGGGATGTTTTTAAGCTTGAATGCGCATCACGTTCAGCAGGAAATTTTCAGAAATCAAATTGAAGCCGGGTTGCCGTTGAAGAAAAACCTTTGGTAGCAAACCATCAAAGAAAAAATTAAAAATCAGGGGATTTTATTGGAAAGGATTTCCGGGAATAAAAATCACTTGTCCTTTTTTTCCGAGAAAGTTTTGAGTGGCGACACCAGTAACATGGAACCTTTTCGTCCGTTGGTGGATGAAAAGGTTTATGAAATTTCGCAAACTTTTGAGGAACGGGATTTGAATACGGAAATCAAAGCGAATTTGTTAGAAATCCTGACGCGAACAGTTTATTTCGACAAAGAAAAAAGCCCGCTTATGGTGGCTCTTTCTATAACTACTTCTTCACTTCGGCAATGTTTTACAGGAACTCGGAAGAAAATAAAATATCCGAAACTATGGAACTCAACGCTTACCGAATAATGTGGCTCTTTGTGTTTTTCGATTTGCCAACCGAAACCAAAAAAGATCGGAAAAACGCTTCGGGATTTAGAAAAAACCTGTTGAAAGACGGCTATTCGATGATGCAATATTCGGTTTATGTGCGTCATTGTGCCAGCAGCGAAAGTGCCAATGTACACGAAAAACGCATTTATAAACTTTTGCCTCCACTGGGAAAAATGAGTGTTCTCCGCATCACGGACAAGCAGTTTGGCGACATCATGAATTTTTGGGGGAAAGCCGAAGTGCCGAAAGAACCACAACCGACACAGTTGGAGCTGTTTTAACTCTTTTTATAAAATGAATCTACGTACCATTTTTTAGGATTTTTTTCTATATAATTTGAAATATTCGTATAGGCTTTTTCGTCTCGAATAATCCGATCGTGGAATGAACGTTGCCAAGAAAAATCTAAAAAACCCGATTGATGAATCAATTTTGAAGATGTTGTTTTAAAAGCACCCATTAAACTTGACAACGATTTAATTTTCATCTCTTTTCCCTTTACCCTCAAACTATTTATTTCTATAATCGCATGAACATGATTTGGCATCACAACAAAATTATGAAGAACTGCATATTCATACTGATTTTCCAACCAAATTAACTGATTTTGAACGATTAATCCAAACGAATTCAACTTCATTTTTGGATCATCGGGATAATGAACGGGCAGGTCGCGACCTGCCCCCACATCGCGACCTGCCCCCACATTGCGATTTGCATCTACCGATGCGACGATTTCTCCAAAACAACACACCCTATCTTGAACACAAATCGTCACGAAATACAAATTATCTCTTGAATAATCATATCCCTTTAACCGATTGCGCTTTCTATTTTTCATTTAAAATAATTTTGACAATCAAATTTAAAAAATATCCGGATACGGACAACTCGCGAGTTGTCCCAACGAGATTATAAAATGAAAATGAAAAATCATGGACGGACAACTCGCGAGTTGTCCCAACCTTTCGCGAGCTGTCCCGACTTGAATTAAAAAAATGCCCCAATCTCGCCGATATTATACGTGAAGAGGCATTTTTTATCACGATATTTATCTTTATTTGACTGAATATTAGAAGCTAAGAGCACAACTAATATCGTGAATTCTAATCTTTAATCTTATCACAATCTCTATACAACCACTTTGATATGTTTTCAGAATATCGTGAATTCTAATCTTTAATCTTATCACAATAGGCTTGTGCTGAGCTTGTCGAAGTACGATATGCCGTAGGTGAAAACCTTTAGCCACGCTTCGGTGGGACTTTTTTTATGGCAACTTCTACTTTTAACAAACTCGCCCTTGGTGCCGATACTCATCGGCATAGCCTAAAACCTCGCAAAGCAATCCGTCAAAAAAACAAACGATATAAACTCCGAGTGATTGATTTGAGGAAGATAAGTCGCAAAACCGTTTTTATTAGTCATTTAAACAAGTTCTATGCCTTTTCTAAATCATTCAAATCATTGTGCTTTAAGATTATTTACACCCGTGATTTCATGCTATTTGAGGTAAATAATTGCATAAAATGAACCGCCGCTTTTCTGCCAATACTTTATTTGCTGTATCTTTGATTAGCAAACCTAAGTCCATGAAGTCCAAAAAGAAAATCAATCCAAAGAAAAGCTCCCATCGTCTCAAAAAAATCGGGTTGGCTCCCGGAACTTTGGTTTACATGGGTAAAAAACACCACATCCCATTAAATGTTGATATTATCTACTACGATTCGGAAAATTACGAACGACAAACCACCGCATCCATCGATGATTGCATTCCTTGCAAAACCAAAACGGGAATCACTTGGGTGAATGTCAATGGTTTGAGTGACTTGGAATCCATTCAGAAAATTGGCAATTTCTATCAGTTGCACCCACTTCTTCTCGAAGACTTGGTCAACACCGGACAACGTCCCAAGCTCGATGAATACGAAAATTGCGTATTTGTGGTCATCAAAATGTTGACCTATCCGGAAGAAGGCGACATCAATACCGAACATTTGAGTTTTATATTGGGTGACAATTATGTGTTGTCTTTTCAAGAAAATGAAGGGGATATTTTTGACAGCATACGCGATCGAATTGAAACCAAAAAAGGACGTGTTCGCAATTCCGGTGCCGACTATTTGTTGATGATTTTGATGGACGCCATCATCGATCACTATTTTTTGGTCATCGAAACCTTGGGCGAAAAAGTTGAAGAACTTGAAAACAGCCTCATCGAAAATCCATCGGAAGAATTGGTGTTTGAAATTCAACATCTCAAAAAAGAAGCTTTGAGTATTCGCAGAGCAATCTTTCCACTCAGAGAAGTGGTCAATCGGGTTGAAAAATTGGAACTGAAATTTATCCAAAAAGAAACACTCCATTATTTCAGAGACTTGTATGATCATACCATCCAAATCATCGAATCGATTGAACTCTATCGCGACATGCTTTTCGGACTCACCGATTTGTACATGTCCGGACTGAGCAACAAGATGAACAGCGTGATGAAAGTACTCACCATCATTTCCACCATTTTTATTCCCTTGACATTTATCGTAGGCGTTTATGGTATGAATTTTCAAAACATGCCTGAGCTTACTTTTCAATTCGGATATTATGTGGTTTTGGGCGTGATGTTTCTTATTTTCGTGATGATGCTGTTCTATTTCAAAAAAAGAAAATGGCTGTAATTAAGGGTTGTTAGCTGTTAGCTATTGGCTTTTAACTGTTAGTGTACTAATGGGTCAGTACTAAAGGCTAAAGGGTTTCAAGTCATCGGGACTGATTTTTCATTTTCCATTGGATTTATGGTAATACTAAAAAACGAAAGTATATGCTCAACAAAGAAATTTACAAGTTCCTGTCCGAACTCAAGAAAAACAACACCCGAGAATGGTTTGACACGCACAAAAACGAATTTAAAAACCACGAAAAAGAAGTTAAAGATTTATATCAATCCATATTTTCCAAACTGCAAAAACACGATCATTTAAACAACGTAAAGGTCTACCGCATTTATCGGGATGTGCGTTTTTCGTTGGACAAGACACCGTACAAAACGCATTTTGGCGGCGTATTCAGCCGTGTAAAACCGGATTATCGCGGCGGGTATTACCTGCACCTCGAACAGGGAAATACCTTTGTCGGTGGTGGTTTTTGGGAACCGACCAAAGAAGATTTGCACCGCATCCGCAAGGAGTTTGAAGCTGACGACACCGAAATCAGGGCTGTCTTGTCAGACCCTGTGTTCAAAAAAACCTACGGCTCTTTTGAAGGAGAATCGGTCAAAACAGCACCCAAAGGGTTTGACAAAAACCATCCGGCCATCGATTTGATCCGGTTGAAGCAGCTTGTTGTGTTCCATAAATTTAGCGACGACGATGTGTTTTCGGAAGATTTTGCAGACGAAGTTGTCGGACACTTTTTGACACTCCGCCCATTTTTCGACTACATGAGCGAGGTATTGACAACCAATTTGAACGGCGAATCTGTTTGAAGAACGGTAACTTCTATATCAAAACTTTACACATCACAAATCAACACGCCTTCTTTCAACGCTGCAATTTTATCTTCATAAGTCGGGATAAATTCCTGCGCTACATAACCCTTGAAACCGGTTTCAACAATGGCGCGCATGATGGCCGGATAGTTGAGCTCTTGCGAGCAGTTGATTTCGTTTCTGCCCGGAACGCCACCGGTGTGGTAATGCGCGATGTACGGGTGGTATTTCCGGATGGTGGCAATCACGTCGCCTTCCATGATTTGCATGTGGTAAATGTCATACAATAATTTAAAATTCGGCGAACCGATTTTGTCTGCCAATGCCACGCCCCAAGGTGTGTGGTCGCACTGATAATCGCGGTGGTCAACTTTGCTGTTGAGCAACTCCATGATGAGGGTGATGTTGTGTTTTTCGGCCAATTTCACCAACGGATCCAAACCTTTGGCGCAGTTTTCACGGGCGGTTTCGTCATCGAGCTGTCTTTTGTTCCCTGAAAAGCAAATGACGTTTGGAAACCCGTTTTCCGCAGCTTGGACAATGAGCTTTTCATAAGATTTTTGCAGGTGTCTGTGGTTGTCCGGGTCATTGAAACCGTTTTGTATGTTGGCAAAATCATCAGTGGCAACGGCACAAGTCAGTCCGGATTCCTGTGCGGTTTTCCATTCGCTTGGTTTAAGCAAGTCAATGGCTTTCAAACCCATCTCTTTGCTCTCATGCGACAAATCATCCATAGAAATATTCTGGTAGCACCAACGACAGACCGAATGATTGATGTTGCCTTTCAACTCAAAATTTGGCTTGATTGCATCCAAATCATTTGCCGATAATTTAACCAAAGGACTTACTCCCACCAATCCGGCACCAAGTACAATGTTTCTAATGGTTTTGCGTCTGCTTTCTGAATGACTCATGGTTGTTTCTTTTTTTGTAGGGTAAAATAAAGAAATAATTCCCATAAGTGCATTATGATGCCTACCTGTTTCGCAGTCTAAACTACTTTTTCCTGTCAATCACATAATTAACCATCAACGATAGCGAATCTCTGTGAGCTGATTTTGGATAGGTATTGAGAATTTTAAGGGCTTCATCCCTGTATTCCAACATTTGCGATACGGCATACGTCAAACCTCCATTCTCTTTCACAAATTGTATCACTTCTTGAACTCGCTTTTTGTTTTTGTTTTGATTTTTTATCGAATTTATCAGCCACCGTTTGTCTTCTGAATTGCAGTTGTTGAGCACATAAATCAACGGCAAGGTCATTTTTTGTTCTTTGATATCAATCCCGGTAGGTTTACCGATTTCTTCTTTTCCATAGTCGAACAAATCGTCTTTGATTTGAAATGCAATCCCTATTAATTCACCAAACTTGCGCATTTTTTCTACATCTTCTGATTCCGGCTTTACCGAACAAGCACCCAAACTGCAACAAGCTGCGATAAGTGTAGCGGTTTTCTGACGAATAATATCATAATAAATTGATTCCGTGATGTCTAAATCTCGCGCTTTCTCGATTTGAAGCAATTCGCCTTCACTCATTTCGCGAACGGCTACGGAAATGATTCGCAACAAATCAAAATCTCCATTGTCAATGGATAACAACAAGCCTTTCGACAACAAAAAATCACCTACCAATACGGCAATTTTGTTCTTCCAAAGTGCATTGATGGAAAAAAATCCGCGTCGCATGTTGCTATCATCCACCACATCGTCGTGTACCAAAGTGGCCGTGTGGATGAGTTCGATCACTGAAGCTCCGCGATAGGTTCGCTCGTTAACTTTCCCACCAGAAACCATTTTGGAAACCAAAAACACAAACATTGGGCGCATCTGTTTGCCCTTTCGATTGACAATATAATAGGTAATTCGGTTGAGCAGAGCCACTTTTGAAGACATCGAAACGAAGAACTTTTTCTCGAAAAGCTCCATTTCTTCGGCGATTGGCAATTTGATTTGTTCGACTATTTTCATTCTATGCCAAAGATAATTCTATTAATATGTAAATGTAACAATTCATCAATGTGTAAATGTATCAAAGTGAAAATTACTTAATTATTTAATTGGTAGATTGTTACATCATTAATCTGCTAATTTGATTTCAAAATCAATTCGATATGATGTAACTCTTCCATCGAAAAATGCTTGTTATCCAAAGCACCCAACGAATTGTGAAGTTGAGAAACCTTACTGGCACCAATCAATACTGTGGTGACGCGCTCGTCTTTCAGTAACCAAGCCAAGGCCATTTGCGCCAAAGATTGTCCGCGTTTTTGCGCCAAATCGTTGAGTTGCTTTATTTTGCTTACTACGGCTCCACTTACTTCTTCTTTTTTGAGAAATCCGTGATCTAAGGCTGCTCTTGAGCCTTCGGGTATGCCATGCAGATATTTGTCTGTGAGCAATCCTTGCGCCAGCGGTGAAAACGGAATGCATCCCACACCGTTTTGCCCAAGCACATCCAAAAGCCCGTTTTCGGAATCGCGCACAAACATGGAATATTTGGGTTGGTGAATCAGGCAAGGTGTTCCTAAATCTTTCAGTATAGCCAATGCAAGTGCGGTTTGTTCAGCATTGTAATTACTCAATCCGGCGTAAAGCGCTTTGCCCGAACGCACAATGTGGTTAAGTGCACCCATGGTTTCTTCCAAAGGGGTGTCCGGATCCGGTCTGTGCGAATAAAAAATGTCGAAATAGTCCAATCCGGTGCGTTTGAGACTTTGGTCGCAACTGGCAATCAAGTATTTGCGCGAACCCCACTCGCCGTATGGTCCGGGCCACATCAAGTAACCAGCTTTGGAGGAAATGATGAGTTCATCTCGGTATGGTAAAAAATCTTTTTTGAGAATCATCCCGAAATTTTCCTCGGCAGAGCCGGGAGGCGGGCCGTAATTGTTGGCTAAATCAAAGTGGGTAATTCCCGCATCAAAAGCAGTTCGGAGAATGGCTCGATAATTTTCGAAGGTATTGACTCCGCCGAAATTATGCCACAATCCCAATGAGATTTCAGGCAATCGAACGCCACTTTTGCCACAACGGCGATAGGTCATTTTTTCGTAACGCGAAGGATTGGCATTGTAATTCATGGTGGTATGGGTTGGTCTGTGTGCTTCTCAAAAGTAGTGAATTTTCACTTTTCAGAAAAGGCGGGAATTGTTAAGCTAAATACAATATTTCGGAATTAGTTCTTAGCAACAAACTCAACCATAATTTCCACCAATTTTCCGGAGACGGGCAACTCTTTTTTGTTGTAGGACATTTGGTTTTCCATCACATCGCCTTCGATGTTTTTTAAGATGTGATTCATGTTGTCGATGATTTCTAACTGCGCACCGGGTTTGGCTGCCGAGAGCAATTCGGCATCCTGCACCGAAACTTGCAAATCCTTGTTGCCGTTGACGATTAAAACGGGTATGTCGAGTTTTGCAATCTCAACAGTCGGGTTGTATTTGACCCACGAACGCATATACGGCTGAACAGATGGGCGAAAAAGGGAGGTCAAAATCGGATTTACGCTTTTGATTTTCTTACCGTCTTTGAGCAAGGCGAAGTTTTGATCTAATTCGGCATCCAAATTGGGTGCTTGCTTGCCGATTTGCTCTTTCAATATGTCATCGATGGGTCTGCCCGCTCCTGAAAGAGAAATAAATCCGATGGCGTTTTGTCGGGCAGCCACCATCCCGATGAGCGAACCTTCGCTGTGTCCGGCGATGAAAATACGGGTGAAATTGGGATGAAAATGATTGATAACCGCTTTGGCATCATCGATAAAATCTTCGAAAAGCAAATCTTCTTCTTTGATGGTTTTAAGCTTGATTTGTTTGATGATTCGTTTGTCGTAGCGGAAAGTTGCGATGCCTTTTTTGGATAGTCCTTCTGCCAAATATTTCAAGGAATTGTTTTGCAACATGGGTTGATTGCCATCTCTGTCGGTCGGGCCTGAACCGGCGATGAGAATGACCAAGGGTGGGTTTTGAATTCCTTCCGGCAACAACAACGTGCCGTCTATTAGTTCGTTGATGTGTATTTCCGCTGTTTGGTAAGCCTGATTTTGCGCAAAGTTATGAGTGCCAAAAAGTAAGAAAATAAGAAAAATGACTTTTTTCATGACGGGTTGATTGTATATCCCAAAGATAGGTCAATTTACTGAAAAAAATCAGTCCACCGTTGCGATCACATCTATTTCTATTTTGACCTCGGGTCGAAAAAAAGCCGAAACGCCTACCAAAGTTGTTGCGGGCGGATGTTCATTATCTATGTATCGCAATCGCACTTTTCGGATGATTTCTAATTTCTCCGGCGTGTAATCAACAACAAATATTTGCATTTTGACCACATCGGCAAAGGTTGCGCCGGCTGCTACCAATGCTTTTTGGATGTTATCGTACACTTGTGCGGTTTGTTGTTCGAAATCGGAACTGATTTGTCCTGCTGCATCAAACGGCACTTGCCCGGATAGATAAATGGTTTTGCCCGGATTGGCCACAACCACTTGGGAAAAACCGACGGGTTTTGTTCCGTCCGGATTGAGGTACTGCTTTTGGGTTTGGCTCAAAACAGTCGAAACTGTCAGACTGCAACAAAAGAAGAATAGCCTCGCTTTTCTAAATATCATGCTTTTGGTGTTTGATGTGAAAATAAATCGAGTTAAATCATTAAAATTGATTGAAATAGGTCTCATAAAACTGGAACAACGTGTCTGTTTATTTTTATACAAATGGATTTTATACGCTGTATGGGTTATATTCTCTCTAATATTATATTGAGCGTCTTGTAAAAATCTTCCGGTTGTTCGTACATCGGAAAGTGGCCGGATTGGTCTATCCAATGAAGTTGAATATTTGGATTGGCAATTTTTAATTCATAC
>PHDQ01000270.1 GCA_002841025.1 Bacteroidetes bacterium HGW-Bacteroidetes-13
AAAAAAATCAAAAATCAAAAATCAAAAATCTTCAATCGTTAATTGAATCCTGTTTCCTGAGTCCAAAGTCTTGTTTCACTTCGGCTTCCGACAAATCAACAATCACTTTGAATTTCTTCCCATTGCTCCATCAGGCTACCGAGTCGGGTTTGTTTTTTCTCCAATTCATCAAAATCTTGCTGATTCAACACGCTTCCTTGTTCTTGTGAGGTAGCGATTTTTTTGTTTACCGCGGCGATTTCATTCTCCAATTGTTGAATGTCTCTTTCGATGTTTTGCAACTGCTTTTGTTGTTTTTTTTGCTCCTTTTGTGCTTCCGAAACGACTGGAGTTTGCTTGGCGTTTTTTGTTTTTTCGGGAGTGGTTGCTTTTTTCTTTTCTATTTCTCTGAAATCGGCAGCTTTGCGTTGTTCGAGGAAGAAATTGATATCACCCAAATACTCTTTGATTTTTTGGTCTTTAAACTCATAAACGGTATTGGTCAGACCTTGTAGAAAATCACGGTCATGCGAAATGAGAATCAGCGTGCCGTCAAACTTTTGCAAGGCTTGTTTCAACACATTTTTCGATTTGATGTCCAAGTGATTGGTGGGCTCATCCATCACCAACACATTGATGGGTTGCAAGAGCATTTTGCAAAGTGCCAAGCGGTTTCTTTCGCCACCCGAAAGTACTTTCACCTTTTTCTCCACCTCATCACCTCTGAAAAGAAATGCGCCGAGCATGTCGCGTACTCTGCTTCGGTTGGTGTCGTTGGCTGCGTTTTCCATGGTTTCGAGCAGGGTGATTTCGCCGTCCAAATACTCTGCTTGATTTTGGGCGAAATAGCCAATCTGCACATTGTGCCCCAATTTCAAAGTGCCTTTGTGCGAAATTTCGTTTACGATAATTTTGGCAAAAGTAGATTTTCCCTGGCCGTTTTGTCCGACAAAGGCAGTTTTGCTTCCGCGTTCGATCAGGATGCTGATATCTTCCAAAACATGGTTGTCGCCATAATTTTTACCGATGTGGTGTGCTTCGACTACCACTCGACCGGGTTGAACAGACACGGAGAAACGAATATTCATCACGCTGGTATCTTCTTCGTCAACTTCGATGCGTTCTATTTTGTCTAGTTTTTTTATGAGTGACTGCGCCATGGAGGCTTTCGAAGCTTTGGCGCGAAATTTCTCAATCAATTTTTCGGTCTGTTGGATTTGTTTGTCCTGATTTTTCTGCGAGTTGAGTTGCAATTGACGGATTTCTTGTCGCAAGATCAGGTATTCTGAATAGGGTTTGTTGTAATCGTAAATTCTCCCCAACGATATTTCGATGGTACGGTTGGTTACATTGTCCAGAAACATTTTGTCATGCGAAACGATGACGACCACACCCGGGAAATTTTTCAGGAATTGTTCCAACCAGATGATGGATTCAATATCTAAGTGATTGGTCGGCTCATCCAAAAGCAACACATCATTTTTCTGAAGCAAGAGTTTGGCAAGTTCGATACGCATGCGCCATCCGCCGGAAAAGGTGTCGGTTATTTTATCAAAATCGGATCGCTTGAAACCCAATCCGAGCAAAACGCGTTCGGCATCGCCTTCGTAGTTGTAACCGCCGATGAGGTCAAATCGGTGTGTAAGGTCGCTCAGATCGACCATCAATTGATGATAACCCTCACTTTCATAATCGGTTCGGACGACGAGTTGCTCGTTGATGTGGTGCAATTTCTGTTCGATGGCTTTGATTTCCGTAAAAGCCTGATAAGCTTCATCGAGCACCGTTCGCCCGGGAATAAAATCGATATCCTGACGCAGGAATCCCATTTTGAGGGATTTGTCGGTAGCGATTGCACCGCTATCGGGTGGGAAATCGCCATCGAGCACTTTGAGAAGGGTTGACTTTCCCGCACCGTTTTTACCTACCAAACCCACGCGGTCTCCGGCATCTAACTTAAAAGTAATTCCTTCAAAAAGGTTGGTTCCGGAAAAGGAAACGGTCAAATTGTGTACGTTGAGCATTTTATGTTACAGTTGTTACACGGTTGGTTTTTAAAAAGACTATTTTTGCAAACCGAAAATCGCGATTTTAAATTTTTTTTGCAAATGTTAAAAAAAGGGACGAAACTAAATAGCATTTTAACAGGAAGTTGTCCGAAATGTCAAAATGAATCGATGTATGCGGACACCAACCCCTATCATTTGTCAGAAACTTTGAAGATGCATGAAAGATGTAGTCATTGTCATTTGAAATACATGATAGAGCCTTCTTTTTTTTATGGGTCAATGTATGTGAGTTATGCGGTTGGGGTTGCGTTTGCAACGGCTTTTTTTGTCATTTCTTTTTTGATATTGGGCTTGTCGTTGTTTGCTTCATTTATTTCAATTCTTGTGGGTTTAATTGTTCTGCTTCCTTTTATTTTAAGGGTTTCGAGAAATATTTGGATCAATATTTTTATCAAATATCAAGGCGATTAATTCGGGTTTAAACGAATTTCGTATCTTTTGATGTCGATTTCTTTGTCCAAAGGTTTATCAAACTGCAAATAGTCGTACAGGCTTTTTGCCATCGATGGAGCCAACAGCACGCCGCGCGTTCCCATTCCGTTTAACAATGCCAATCTGTTCTGTATTGGATGTTTTCCAAGCAATGGTCTGCGGTCTAATACGGTAGGTCTGAATCCGAGAAAATGGTCTTCGATGGTGAATTCGCAATCCACCATTGTTTTCAATTTGGAAATGATAAAGTCTTTGGCTTCGGCTGTCGGCAATCTGTTGGTGAATTGATGTTCGTAGGTTGTCCCGGCCAAATAGCG
>PHDQ01000026.1 GCA_002841025.1 Bacteroidetes bacterium HGW-Bacteroidetes-13
AAAAAACCGATGCTTTTATCGGTTTTTTTGTTGTCATACATTAAATATTTCTGAAATATTTAAAGGGAACAAAAAGCATCCCAAAACATTCTCCATCTTCTTTTCCCAAGTGTTTATGATGCATTTTATGTGCCCTCCTGATGCCTCTGGCGTACCAATTGTCGGCATTTCTAAACAATTTGAACCGCTGGTGAATAAATACGTCGTGCACCATAAAATAGGCAAAACCATAGGTGAAAATGCCCAAACCAATGGGCAAACCCATCCAAAAAATATCATAATGCCACAGAAAGAGCAGGGTCATGCTGACAACGGCATAGAAAATAAAGAAAAAATCGTTCCGTTCGAACCAAGAATCATGGTCTTTGCGATGGTGGTCGCTGTGTAGATACCATAAAAAACCATGCATGACATACTTATGTGTAAACCAAGCCATAAACTCCATTACACAAAAAGTTAGGACAAAAATAACAACCCAAATTAGAACAGTCATGATGCGTGTATTTTTGATAAAATTATAAAATATTTAGGCGATATCGCATATAACTTTGAGCGAGCAATCCGATTTTTTCATAATTGGCTACGCGGATTCTCGTATGCTTGATTTCAACAGAAGGTGTTTTTTTTAATTTTTTCAAAAGTCTGAGGTAATAAACATAGGCCGTATAAACACCCAATCGGGCTTCTACCGGAAGATGAAGAATGCCGTGAAATGCTTCTTTAAAATCGGATTCAATTTCTTCTATCAATCTGTTTTTTGAATTTTCGTCAAGTTCGTCGAGATTGACCCCCGGAAAATATGAACGGTTCAGTTTGTCATAATCGGCTTTTAGATCTCTCAAAAAATTCACTTTCTGAAATGCCGATCCGAGTTTCATCGCTTGGTCTTTTAAACGTTCGTAGGTTTCTGCATCTCCCTTTACGAAAACTTTCAGACACATCAATCCGACAACGTCTGCGGATCCATAAATGTAGTCGTGATACTCTTTCTCAGTATTGTACTGCGATTTATGCAAATCCATTCGCATGCTGTGCATAAATGCTTTTACAGTCTCCAAATCGAGGTTGTATTTGTGATAGGTGTGCTGAAAAGCGTTTAAAACGGGATTTAAACTTATTTTTCTGTTTAAGGCATCATAAAGTTGATTTTCAAAGTCTTCAAAAAGAATTTCTTGTTGATAATTTTGAAATGAGTCAACAATTTCGTCTGCCAAACGAACAAAACCATAAATGTTGTAAACATCTTGCCGAATACTTGCTGCCAACAAACGAGAAGCAACCGAAAAAGAGGTGCTGTAAGCGTTCGTGACTTTGCGACTAAACGAGAACGAAACCTGGTCAAAAAGTGTTTTCATAACTTTGGTTAGTTTATTTAGACAATGACTGAATGGTGTTTTTGTATCAATTCCGAAACCAATTTACCAGAAATCAACGCAGGTGGAACCCCTGGTCCGGGCACGGTTAATTGACCGGTAAAATATAAATTCCTTACTTTTTTACTTTTTAATTTAGGTCTCAAAAAAGCCGTTTGGAAAAGCGTATTGGCCATTCCGTATGCATTCCCCTTGTACGAATTGTAATCTGCAACAAAATCATTCACACAAAACGATGACTTAAAAACGACGTGGTCTTTTATTTTCTGATTGGTTAATTCTTCAAATCTATTAATTATTTTCTTAAAATAGTTTTCTCGTATTATCTCTGTGTCTTTAATTCCAGGTGCCAATGGAATTAAAAAAACGGCAGCTTCATGTCCTTTAGGCGCAAAACTATCATCTGTTTTGGAAGGAAAACTTGCGTAAAACAAAGGTTCTTCAGGCCAACTTGGTTTGTCATAAATACACTCGGCGTGCAAATCAAAATCAACATCGAAAAACAGCGTGTGGTGGCAAACATTTTCAATTTTTTTGTCAAATCCGACGTAAAAAAGCAAGGATGAAGGTGCGAAAATTTTTTGATTCCAATAGTTTTCAGAATACATCCGATACGCAGGCTGTAAAAGCGATTCTGTATGGTGATAATCGGCACCGGACAAAACGATGTCAGTTTTTATTTCTTCACCATTTACCGTTATACTTGTTGCTATACTCGACTGCACATGGATAGCGGTTACGGCTGCGTTGTAAACAAACTTCACGCCCAAACTTTCTGCCAACTTCACCATTCCTTCCACTACACTGTACATGCCGTTTGTAGGATGGAACGTTCCCAAGCCAAAATCTGCTTGATTCATAAAACTATAAAATGCAGGTGTTTGACTTGGTTTTGCGCCTAAAAATAGTACGGGAAATTCAAGTATCTGAATCAGTTTGTTATGGGTGAAAAGTTTTCTGACTTCTTTGCTGATGGTGCTGGCAAATTGTCCCAACTTTTGAATGGTTTCGAGCGTAATCAATTCCAATGGAGAGACACCCGGACGATAGACCAAGTCTTTGATGGCAATGTCATAATTCTCTCGAGCCATCGTCATGAATTTCTGCAATTTAAGAGATGAGCCTTTTTCTATTCCCTCAAAAGTGTCCATAATTTTATCCAAGGAATCTTCAATGAGCACGGAATCATTTTCACCAAAATAGACCTGATAAGCCGGATTGAGCTTTATCAAAGTGTAATAATCCGAGGGTAGTTTTCCAAAATCGGCAAAAAAACGCTCAAAAACATCGGGCATCCAATACCAAGTCGGTCCCATGTCAAAGGTAAATCCATCGCTTTTTAATTGCCTTGCACGTCCGCCCGGTTTGGCGTTTTTCTCGTAAACAGTGACCTCATAGCCTGCGGCTGACAAATAAGCAGCCGCTGACAAAGAGGAAAATCCGGAACCTAAAATTGAAATTTTTTTCATTTATTTGTTGAACAAATATATAAATAAGTTAAACAAAATAACTTTTTTTTATCAAATTTTATCAACAAGACTTTGGATACTGTCAAATTTCTGAACTTGCACAGGTAGTTTTCCCGTTATATAATTGGTCTGACGACCGAGCAACCAAAGTTTATGTTTTTGGTTTGGATTAATTTGGGAATCAAATTGCAAGAGATAATTATCTAATTCTTCCGGATCTGGTTTGACTGTAAAATAGGACACAAAAGTGATTTCATCGTAAATATCATCGAAATCTTTGAGTGATTCGAGCGGAAG
Source organism: Bacteroidetes bacterium HGW-Bacteroidetes-13 (assembly GCA_002841025.1). Classification (GTDB taxonomy): domain Bacteria; phylum Bacteroidota; class Bacteroidia; order Flavobacteriales; family Flavobacteriaceae; genus UM-FILTER-40-17. The sequence continues at coordinate 3,140 of PHDQ01000026.1, forward strand.
GGATTGACCGAGATAGATGGTTTTATAATTATTTTTGAGCAATTCGTAATATAGGTAGGTAATGCCGATGTCGTGAATTTCATTTTCCGGAAGATACAGCACAAACACACCTTTGTGTGTTGTTAGTTTCTGCTGAGCGTGAATTTCTTGGATATTTGAAAGTATGATTTGCTTGATCAGGCCGGTTATAAAATGCTCGTGTGAAGGACGAACCGAATCCGTTTGCCACAACAAACCCAATTCGTTGAGAAAGGGAATAAAAACATCCATAAATATTTGAGAGAAATCCAGATTCTCAGACAATCTTTTATGGGTTTCATGAAAATGATTGGCATCAAAATTTATCATGGCCATCTTAAAGTCTGCCAATGCCAAGGAGTGAGGCAAGTCATTTCGAGAGACTTCATTTATCTTTTCGGCTAATTCTACTTGGCTCAACTTGGCAATTTTCGAAATCTTATAGCCATTTTGGTTGAGGTACTTAATATTGAGTAACTTCTGTAGCGACACCAAATTGTAGTATCTGATGTTGGTGTCCGTTCGTTGGGGTTGCAACAAATCGTATCTTTTTTCCCAAATTCTAAGCGTGTGGGCTTTGATACCGCTTAAATTTTCAAGGTCTTTTATGCTAAAAACAGATTTAACCATGTTTAATTTATCTACATTAAAATTAAACAAAACTAATAAAAAAAGGATTGCAGAATAAAATAATTCTACAATCCTTAAAAAATGTGCCCAGAACAAGAATCGAACTTGCACATCCTTACGGACACATGGCCCTCAACCATGCCTGTCTACCAGTTTCAGCACCTGGGCAATCATTGTGACCCGTCTGGGGATCGAACCCAGGGCCCCAACATTAAGAGTGTCGTGCTCTACCAGCTGAGCTAACGAGTCTGAAAATTGAATGCAATTTTCAAAACTACTAAATATTTTAACAAAGTGACCCGTCTGGGGCTCGAACCCAGGACCCCAACATTAAAAGTGTTGTGCTCTACCGGCTGAGCTAACGAGTCAGAAACTAAATTTCAACTTAAAAAAACCGGAAAAAAATCACATTTTCAATATAAAAAAGTGACCCGTCTGGGGCTCGAACCCAGGACCCCAACATTAAAAGTGTTGTGCTCTACCAGCTGAGCTAACGAGTCTTGCTTTCTTAAATGCGGGTGCAAATATAGCACCTATATATTCATTATACAAGGTGATTTTAGCTTAAATTAGCGTTTTGTTTAATTTCAACAAACGAGAATCAATCATGTCTTTATATTCTGCTGAAAATCAAAAAATTGTACTACTCGGATACATGGGAAGCGGCAAGTCTGCCATCGGTAAATCGCTTGCAGAATTGTCTTCCTTGCCATATATTGATTTGGATGATTTTATGGTTGAACGTGAAAACATGTCGATCGACCAGATATTTTCGCAAAAAGGTGAAATCTATTTTCGCAAAAAAGAACATCATTATTTGCTTGAATTGCTAAACATACCCGGGCAGAAAATCATTGCTTTGGGTGGTGGAACGCCTTGCTATCACGATAATATTTCGCTTCTTAAAACGGAAGGAATTGTCTCGATTTACTTAAAAACATCTATCGAAACATTGGCCAATCGGTTAAAATCCGAAACCGAAAAACGTCCGATTTTAAAACGTTTTTCAGTGCCAGAGGAGCTGACAGAGTTTATTGCCAAGCATTTATTTGAAAGGCAATACTATTACAGTCAGGCAGATTTTATCATCCAAACGGATCACAAAGAAGCAATGGAAATTGCCAAAGAGATTGCAACATTGCTCAAACAAAACAAAACGACTTAGTTGTCGCGTTTTAGCACCTTATACTCTTCATAACACGAACTCATTGCATCAAGTAATTGAAGGTCATTGGCTGTCTGTATAAATTCTTTGGAATAATTACAGCGCGTCAATATTTCATCAATATCTACTTTTTCAATTTGAAGCAATGCCGCAAGGGTTTCTCGATCAAATTTGCTCTGAAGCAAGTTACGTATTTCATCACTTTCCTTCATTTGCTTCAGCTTCCTGAATTGCTTGCCTTTTCGACCAAAGAAATTATACAACAAATCGGCGGGGTTAAAAATAGAACCAATAATCCGATTCATCGCGTTGGGTGCGGCACTTCCGACTTCGTATCCTTTAGGAAGTCCGGAAATACTGTATCGATAGGAAGGCTCTGACTTGAGGTATTTCGCATCAATTTCCAAATATCCTGTCAATCTCGAGGAAGTTACGGCTACTTCTTCCAATGCAAAAGCAGTCTGAGTCAATGCTATCTTGGTTCCCTTAAAACGCAGCCAATCATTTGTCACCCGAACTTTGATGGGTTTGTATCCCAAAAATGAGAAATAAAGTGTGTCATTGGCTTGTGCGTAAATCTCAAACTCGCCTTTCTCGTTGGAAATAGTTCCAAGTACTTTGCTCAGATTGAGTATGTTCACATTATCGATGGGTTTGTCTGTACCCGAATCAATGATGACACCGCTAACTTTTTGGGTTTGGCTATACGAAACTGTTGTCCACAAAAATGTGAACATCAACAAAATACTATATAAAAGGGCCTTTCGCATCAATACAGTCAAATGATTTTGTAAAAATAGTCAAGTTGGCTTATCGTCAAGCAAGATTTTTTTAGTTTTAATCTTAAATTAACAAAATCAAAACTTTTTCTTTGACCATTTTTCTTTTTTGCCGAAATCTTTCTTCTTAGCCGGGTCAAAATTGTTTCCGAATGAAGGCTTTTTGAAATCTTTAGATCTTCTGCCTTCCGAAAAACTTTTTCCACGAGCGTCTCCGCGACTGCTGCCGCCACCCGAAAACCGACCTTTCGATTCGTTTTGCGACAATTCGATGTGTACACGCCTGCCTTTGAATGCGAAATTTTCGAAGAATGCCACTACTTTTTCTGCATTGGAAGCATCGACGTTGAAGAAGGAGAAACTGTCTTTTACATCCACTTTATAGACATCGTCTCTGCCCAATTCAAGGACTTCTCTGAGGAAATCTTTGAGTTGCATCCAGTCAAAACCATCGCGGTCGCCCAAATTGATGAAATACCTGACCGATCCGCCCGAGCCTGAACTCGATTCGCCGTAATCTTTAAAGGTATCGACTTGTGTATTGATGTCTTTTGATTTTTTGTAATATTCAAAAAATCGGGTAAACTCGACTGAGAAAAATTTCTTGATCAATTCGTCTTTGGTATCATCTACAAACAAGTCTTGCAATGTTGGCAAATACCTGTCTATCTCGTGATTGATTTGTGTTTGTTTGATTTTGTTGGCCAAATGCAACAATTGCACTTCACATATTTCGATTCCGGTCGGAATGTCTTTTTGTTTGAACGTTTGTTTGATAATGCGTTCGATGGTTTTTATTTTGCGTATCTCACTCTTGGCAATAATCACCATAGAAACGCCGCTTTTACCTGCTCTTCCGGTTCGTCCGCTGCGGTGGGTGTAAGTTTCTATTTCGTCCGGCAATTGATAGTTGATCACGTGTGTGATGTCATCTACATCGATTCCGCGCGCTGCCACATCGGTTGCAACCAACATCTGAATTTGCTTTCCTCTGAATGATTTCATGACGGTATCGCGTTGACTTTGTGACAAATCGCCATGTAAAGCAGCCGCACTGTATCCGTCTTCTATCAATTTTTCGGCTACCTGTTGGGTATCGCGTTTGGTACGGCAAAAAACCAATGAAAATATATCCGGATTGACATCTGCCAATCTTTTGAGTGCAATGTATCGGTCGCGACCTTGAATCACATAAAACTCGTGTTCAATGTTTTTGGCGGAAGTATTTTTAGAACCGATGGTGATTTCTACCGGGTTTTTCATAAACCGCTTGGCAATGGTCGAAACCTCTTGTGGCATGGTTGCTGAAAAAAGCCAAGTATTTTTTGTCTCCGGCGTAAAAGACAGGATGTTTGTAATGTCTTCATAAAAGCCCATGTTGAGCATTTCATCTGCTTCATCCAATATGCAGTAGCGAATGTTGGAAATATCAACCATTTTGCGATTGATCATGTCTTGCATACGACCCGGCGTTGCAACAATCACGTGCGCACCGCGACGAACTTGCGCTGCTTGGTCGCTGATGCTGGCACCTCCGTAAATAGCCACCGATTTGAATTCGGGTATGTGTTTCGCGTAAAGCTTGAGTTCGTTGGCAATCTGCATACACAACTCACGCGTGGGTGAAAGAATTAATCCTTGTGTTTGTCTGTTGTTAAAATCTGTTTTTTGAATAAGCGGGAAGCCGAATGCGGCCGTTTTTCCGGTACCTGTTTGTGCCAAAGCCACAATATCAGTGTCGTCTGAAAGCAATACGGGTATGGCTTTATCTTGAATTTCTGAAGGTGTTTCGAATCCTAAATCTGCAACGGCTTTAAGCAAAGCCTCATTTAATCCCAATTCTTGGAATGTAGTCATATTATAAAAAATTAGCTGCAAAGGTAATCTTTTGGAATGAAACCTATTGGCTTTCGGCAATTATTTGTAAACAGAATTTATTGGATTCTGATTTTATCACTAAAATTCGGGTAACTATTCAGTCTCATGAAAAATCGATACAAATTTCGTTTGTTCGAGTGTTTTATTGAAAAATGCAACCACATTTTTTAATAAAACGTATCGAGAACGCTACAATAACAAGCTTCTCAATACCTGCCTGTGGCAGACAGGCAATTTTTAATAGTAAAGCGGTCGCATTACTATTAAAAACCACGCGAAGTTACGGTTAAAACAAAGTTCATTTGAATCGCTGAATAGTGACAAATTCGGATGAATTTGACTGTAAAAACTACACTTTTGACTGATATTTTTTTGAAATGATAAAAATCTGAAAAAGCAACATCACGCAGCCGATTGCAATCGAATTGAAAACGACTTTGTTGTGAAAAAATGAAAAGTCGGGCAAAGCAATGGATGAGAAAAAATCATTTGCAGCAGCTAACCATGTTACCTTTTCAGACGACTGTGTATTCAATGAAAACAACACCAAGGCACTCGACAAAACAAACAACAAAAACCAAACTTTTTTGCTGATGAGCGGTTGATAGACCGTTGCAGTTGCGTGTTGTGCCAGCGCAATTTTATCCATAACCTTGGTCGAAAAGTCAGCTGATGGCTGGATTTTATCCATGTGACGAACTTGATTTTCAATCAATTTATCTATGGAATTCCAATCTTCGGAGTGGTTTAATTTTTTCATTTTCATTTCAATTTAATTCGTACTTCAAAAATAATTTAAAACCTTTAAATGGCAAGCAATTGTTTTTCTTCAAGCATTGTTTTCAGTTTGTTTCTGATTCTGAAAAGCTTCACTTTGGCGTTGTTTTCGCTGATTCCAACAATGTCCGCAATTTCACTCAAACTCATTTTATCAAAATAAAACATTTTCACAAATGCGCTTTCTTCCGCAGGCAATTTTTCTATGCAATCCCTGACCGTTTGCTCTTTTTGTTCCAGTTCATTGTATGATTCCGCAGCATTGTCAGATAGGTATTTGGTAGATTTATCATCTATGCCGTCCATTTTGTGTTTAGCGTTTTTCCGAATATAATCCAAACAAGTGCGATAGGCTATGCGATAAAGCCAACTTGAAAATTTGGAGTCTCCCCGAAATTGTTTGAGCGACAAATACGCTTTCACAAAGGCATCTTGAGCGACTTCATCGGCTTCTTCTTTGTTTCGCAACATGCTGTAAACCAAGGTAAAAACCATGTGCTGATAGCGATTGACCAATGAAGCATACGCACGCTGGTCGCCGGAAAGCGATTGGGTTACCATTTCGTTGTCATCGTGCGGAGATGCCATGCTATTCTTCAAAATGAATCTTTAAAATTATACTTTTTTTTCGATAGTATGACGACAAGGGAAACCCGAAGGTTACAATTTTATCTGTATATTATTTTTTGTTGTTGGCTTGACTGTTTTAAAATAATTTTGGATTTTGGATGTTGAATTATGAACGTTGAATAACTGATAATTTTTATGCCTAATAGTAGCTAACGGCTCGTCGATGATATGATGATGCGATGATATGATGATGCGATGATTTGATGATACGATGATTTGATGGTTTGATGATTTAATGATTTGATGATATGATGATATGATGGATTTTGATTTTGAATGTTTGTCAACCTTTATAACCTATAATCTATAACTTATAACCCTTATGGCTAATGCCTATTGGCTGAAAACTGATAACAAATAACGTATAACCCTAATGCCTTATGCCTATTGGCCATTGGCCTTTTCTATATTTTTAAATCCAACTGTAACCTTTTCAAAATTGTGCTGTCATACGAACAGTTATCAACTTAAAAATTTTATTATCATGGAAGATGTTTTAGTTCCGCTCATTGTTTTCGGTACCATTTTTGGCATATTGTATATGTACTTCACCACCCGAAACAAAGAACGTTTGGCACTGATTGAAAAAGGTGCCGATGCACAAATTTTCTTTTCAGCCAAAAAAGGCAATGGCGTACCGTTTTGGAAAGTTTTCGTTTTGAACTTTTCTTTCCTTTGTATTGGCATCGGTTTGGGTGTGTTTTTGGCCAACTTGTTTGTCAACAATCTAAACATGGATGATGAGGTAGCCTATCCTGCTTCTATCTTTTTGTTTGCTGGTTTGGGTTTGTTAAGTAGTTTTTTACTTTCCAAAAAATTATTAAGCGACAAGGAATAGTTCAGTTCTTGCCCAAATAAAAAATCCGATGAAGTTGTTTTCATCGGATTTTTTTATGGCGTAAACTGTTTATTTTATTTCTTTAATCTCTTTTGTTTTTCCGCCTCTTCCATCATATTCCGCATCTTCTGCTGAAAAGCTCCCATCTTTTTCGGATTCTTTTTATTCTCTTGTATTTGTGCGTGTATTTTGTTTTCGTCCAAAATGTAATATTTGATGACCAACATGATCAAGATGGTAATCAAGTTTGAAACAAAATAATACAAACTCAATCCGCTGGCATAATTGTTAAAGAATACCAACATCATCACGGGTGAAATATACATCATGATTTTCATCATTTTGGCCATATCCGGCATGCCTTCTTGCTGGGGTTGTTGCGGCATTTGTTGCCCGGTTGTCATCTGCATGTAGAAGAAAATAGCAACCGATGCTAATATCGGAAACAAACTCACGTGATCGCCATAGAATGGAATGTGAAAAGGAAGTTTGGCAATGGCATCATAAGACGACAAGTCATCAGCCCATAAAAAACTTTTTTGCCGGAGTTCAAATGCAGAAGGGAAGAAACTAAACAAAGCGTAGAAAACCGGAATTTGCAACAACGCCGGAATACAACCTGCCATTGGATTTACACCTGCCTTGGAATATAGCGCCATCGTTTCCTGTTGACGTTTCATCGGTTCCTTTTTAAATTTTTCGTTTATTTCGGTAATTTCCGGGCGAAGAACTTTCATTTTTGCTTGAGACAAGTACGATTTATAAGTCACCGGAGACATAACGATTCGCACAACGATGGTCATAATGATGATAGCCAATCCATGTGGGAAGAAATCACTCAAAAAATTGAAAAACGGTATGAAAACATAACGGTTTATCCAACCGAAAATACCCCAGCCTAATGGGATGATTTCATCCAAATTGCGGTCATACTTGTCAAGTACTTTATAATCGGAAGGACCAAAATACAAATCCATGTTGTAGTTCAAATTTCCATTGCGAAGCTCAAGCGGAATGGCAGCTGTAAACTTTTTGGTAAAAACGGTGTCAATCTCTTCGTCAACAACTAAATTTTCAGATTTTAATTTGACTGATTCAAATGGTTGATCGGTCAATAAGACAGAGGTGAAAAAATGCTGTTTGTAGGCAATCCAAGTCACGTCTTTGGGGGTGTCTTCGGCCAGTGTTTTCTGGGCGTTCAGGTAGTCATCTTTCCCGCCTTCATATTCAAAAACCATTTCCGAATAGCGGTTTTCATAAGATACGCTTTTTGCATATCGATAGGTCTTCAATTTCCAAACAAGCTCTGGATTTTGAGTGGTATTCAAGTTGTTTTCCAACCCTTGAGAACGAACGGCAAAGCCCATCATATAGTCGTCGGGTTTCAATTCGTATCGATATTCAAGAAACTGCGTTTCGGAAACTTTCAACTTCATAGAAAGCACCTGATTATCGCCGTTTTGCGTCAATTGGGGTTCAAAAATCAATTCGCTTGAATGCAAAATTCGGTTATCGGAAGTTGAGAAGGTCAAATCAAAATTTGAATTGCCATCTTTGATCAGATAAACCGGTTTTTTGTCGTATGAATGAAATGATTTTAATTTGGCTTCGATGATAAATCCGCCGCGATTACTCACTTTGATAACCACCTTTTTGTTTTCGATGGTGGTGATTCCGTCCGGATTTTCGACCAATGAAGCCGAATAGCCAAATGCACCGTATTTGGATTGTAATTCAGTCGCGCTTATAGAATCATTTGCAACAACAGCAGCTTTCCGGGTAATCTTACCTTCCGATTCTTTATCGACTTTTTCTACCTGAGATGGGCTTTCTGACTTGACTTCGTCCGGGTTGGGTTGGTTTTGGTAAATCATCCACATCAAGATTCCTCCTATCAGTAGAAAACCAATCAGCGAGCTGGCATCGAATTTTTTTTCTTCCATTTTTGTTTATTTACTAACTGCTTAGTTGTGATTCATTTTTATTTTTATTTCCTTTTTGATAGGTCAATGCGGCTTTCACAAAAGACACGAACAACGGATGCGGATGGGAAACCGTACTCTTGTATTCGGGGTGGTATTGGACGCCTACAAACCAAGGATGGTCTTTGATTTCTATGACTTCAACCAATCCTTTTTCAGGATTGATGCCGGAAGCAATCATGCCGTTGGCTTCAAATTGCGACAAATATTTGTTGTTAAATTCGTAGCGATGGCGATGGCGTTCGACTACTTCATCTTGTTGATAAATGCTTTGCACCAAACTGCCTTTTTTCAAATGGCAACGCCAAGCACCCAAACGCATGGTGCCACCCATTTCGGTGATATCTTTTTGATTTTCCATCAGATTTATCACCGGAAAGGACGCGTTCGGATTCACTTCAACCGTGTTGGCATCATCCATATCCAAAACGTCTCTTGCAAATTCGATAACGGCCATTTGCATACCCAAACAAATACCGAAATACGGAATCTTGTGCGTACGGGCTATTTGTGCAGCCTTTATTTTTCCTTCGATGCCGCGCTCGCCAAAGCCCGGTGCCACAAGGATTCCATCAAAATGAGCTATTTTGTCAAACACGTTTTCGGCAGTCAGTATTTCCGAAGAAATGGAGGTGATATCGACCTGCACTTCGTTGGCTGCGCCGGCGTGTATGAATGCTTCTAAAATGGATTTATAAGAATCTTGCAACTCAACGTATTTCCCGATAAGTGCAATTTTAATGGTATTTTTTGGGTTTTTGTGCCGTTTCAAAAAGGCCTTCCACAGATCCAACTCGGGTTCTTTGTAATCGAGCATGTTCAGTTTCTTCAAAGCGACCACATCCAAGCCTTCTTCGAGCATGAGTATCGGAACCTCATAGATCGTTTTACAATCTATCGATTGGATAACGGCTTCTCTTTTCACGTTGCAGAACAACGCCAATTTCTCACGAATGTCATTGGATATTTCTCGTTCAGTCCTACAAACCAATATATCGGCTTTTATCCCGCTTTCCATCAAGGTTTTGACAGAGTGTTGTGTCGGTTTGGTTTTGAGTTCGCCGGCGGCTGCAAGATATGGAATCAGCGTAAGGTGAATCACGATTCCGTTGCCATCACCAAGTTCCCAAAGCAACTGGCGAACAGCCTCAATGTAGGGTAGCGATTCTATATCCCCCACCGTTCCACCAATTTCGGTAATCACAATATCGTATTTACCGGTGTTGCCTAAAAGCTGCACGCGTTCCTTGATTTCGTTTGTAATGTGCGGGACAACTTGCACTGTTTTCCCAAGAAAATCACCTCTGCGTTCTTTCTCGATGACACTTTGATAAATCCTTCCCGTTGTCACGTTGTTTGCCTGCGAAGTGTTTTGGCTTAAAAAGCGCTCGTAATGTCCCAAATCCAGATCCGTTTCCGCGCCGTCTTCTGTCACATAACACTCTCCGTGTTCATACGGATTGAGGGTGCCCGGATCGACATTAATATAAGGGTCTAATTTCTGAATAGTCACTCGGTATCCCCTAGCTTGCAATAACTTAGCAAGAGACGCAGCTATAATTCCTTTTCCAAGAGAAGATGTAACGCCACCTGTGACAAAAATATATTTAGTAGAACTCATGAAAAACTGAAGATAGCTGTTAGATGACGGCAAAAGTACAAATTTGAAATGAGCCAGCCAATCGGTTTTTGAAAACTATTTCCAAGAAAAGAAACTGCTTATTTCCAGTGAAAAGTAACTTGCTTTTCGATATCAGGATGCAAACTGAAAAAGACAGGACACGTCTTGGCAGCGTTTTCGAGTATTTGGCGATTTTTGGGACTTACCGGATGTGGAAAATCAAAATCAACGATGATTTTAGCTATTCGACGTGGTTCGGTTGTCATGACTTTGGTTACCTCTGCGATTGCGCCATCTATGTTGACTTCCAAGCTGCGTGCTTTGATACCCATGATGGTAAACATACAAGAAGCCAAAGCGGTGGCGACGGTATCGGTTGGTGAAAACGCTTCTGCTTTTCCATTGTTGTCTAAGGGTGCGTCGGTGATAAATTCGTTTCCGGAATTGAGGTGAATGCAGCGTGTACGCAGTGCACCTTCGTAGGTTACTTTAGAGGTCATTCTTTTGCTTCAATTAGATTATATCCGTCGTATTTTAGAATGTAAAACGATTTGTTCAAATAGCCACCGCTACCTTTTTTGTCATACGAAAATCTGTTTTCAAGGTATTCGGTCGGGAGCGATTCATCAAATTTTCGCTGATTGTCTTTCGCGGTCGCAATGCGCATGATCACATCAAAAGTAAGATCAAAACCACGAACGGCATATTTGCTCGGAATGACACCGTATGCTTTAACATATTGGTTGATAAATGGGTTGGACAAACTCATATCCAAAGGTTTTTCGACAGAGGGAAACTGAAAACTGAGCCTTGCCAATTGTCTGCTGGAAACCTCATCTCCTTCAAAAAACTTGTTTCGGTCGGTGGTCATCAAGTTGATTTTATAGGTATCAGACAATTGACTGAGTTTGGGAATCAAGGTTGTCAGCAAAGTCACATTTTCAGAAACAACCACAACCCAATTTGGTTTATCGACCGAAAGCGCGGTGACTATCAACGATTGGCTTACGATGCCAGTGGTATCTGAAACGAGTAAAACAGCTTCGGGAAACAATGCTTTCACGCGCGTTGTCACACCTCTGAATTTACGGTCGGCTACCACGATGATATTTTCGTTTCGATGTTTGGATTTCATAAAATTTAACATGCCTGTTTCGAGTACTTCTTGTGTTGGAAGACTTTGAAAACAGTTTTGATACAACCTGATTTCGCGATTGGTCAGCGGGGAAAACATTTTCACATGGCTGTCTTTGAGCAACTCCCCTGCCCGCTCAAAATTTTTCTGATACAACGGACCGATGATGGCATCTGCTCTGTCCAACTGATTTGATCGAATGATTTGCGACACTTTGGTTTCGCTATTTTCTGTATCAAACGCGTTGGCATCTATCTTTATTCCCAAGGTTTTTGCCGAGTCGATGGCGATCAAAACACCGGAATAAAAATCGGTTGTTACATCGAGATTGCGGTCGGTTTTGAATCGTCTTTTAAAATTCAGCAGTGTGTCGGCTTGCAATTCTTTGAGTCCGAACGGCAGCATGACTGCCAGTTTTATTTCATCACCCGAAAAAGATCTATTGGTTAGTTCAACAAATTCTTGTGGGTTGACGTTTACAGATTTTGATGTCTTCGCCGGAATTTTGAGAATCATGCCGGCTTTCAGGCCATTTTCAAGTTCGGGATTGAGTTGGCTAAGTTCTTTTTCGCTCACATCCAACGCTTTGGTCAGGCTATACAGTGTTTCTTTGGGCTTGACGGTGTACAACTCATAACCGTCAAAGTCCTTTCCGCTTTGCTTTACCTCCGGATTTGATACTTTCAGCACCTGCCCAATATCGAGAGTTTCGCCCAAATCGGGATTGAGTTTTTCCAATTCGGGTAATGTCATCCCGTGAAGATAAGCCACGCGCCATTTGGTGTCTTTCGGTTTGACAGTATAGGTCAAAGCTTGTGATGTTTTCAACTCAGTCTGATCGGGGTACTGAACCGGAATCAACAAAATCTGTCTGGTGTTCAGCTCTTTTGAATATAAAATCGGGTTGTGTTTTTTGATGTCTTCGACCGAAATGCCTAATTTTTGACCGATGCCAAACAGTGTTTCTTTCCTGCCAACTTTGTAGGTATCGTAAAGTGTGACTCCTTTGGCTACCGCCTTGGAAATGCGGATGACTTCGCCCGGGTTGATACCGTTTCGAAGATGCGGGTTAAGTGTCATCAACTCGAACGGCGTCATGTTGTAGTTTCTCGCAATGTCTGTAATCGATTCTTTATTTTGAATTGTATGAACCTGTGCGGAAGCTCCAAAACTCAAAATAAATAATAGAAATGTGAGGCGAAATGTAATTTGTCGTTGTGTCATAATTATTCCCATTCGATGGTGGATGGCGGTTTTGAACTGATGTCATACACCACCCGATTCACACCTTTTACTTTATTAATAATATCATTCGATACTTTCATCAAAAACTCATAGGGCAAGTGTACCCAATCTGCAGTCATTCCGTCTGTTGAAGAAACCGCGCGCAAGGCAACTACTTTTTCATAGGTACGTTCATCTCCCATCACCCCTACACTGTTTACCGGCAACAAAATAACACCGGCTTGCCATACATCGTCATACAAATTCCAACTGCGGAGTCCTTCGATAAAAATATCATCTACCGCTTGCAACAACCGTACCTTATCTTCGGTGACATCACCCAAAATACGAATCGCCAAGCCCGGACCCGGAAAAGGATGCCGTCCCAACAAATCGGGATGTATGCCCAATGCTTTGCCTACGCGGCGCACTTCATCTTTGAACAACATGCGCAGCGGTTCCACGATTTTTAGTTTCATAAAATCGGGTAAACCACCCACGTTGTGATGCGACTTGATAGTGGCCGAAGGTCCGCCGTTGACAGAAACTGATTCGATTACATCCGGATAAATCGTGCCTTGCGCCAACCAATCGACCCCTTCGATGCTGTGCGCTTCGTCGTCAAACACTTCTATAAACGTTTTGCCAATGGCTTTTCGTTTATCCTCGGGATCATTTTTTCCGGCAAGCGCATCATAAAATCGTTTGGAAGCATCTACACCTTTGACGTTGAGCCCCATGCCTTCGTATTGTTTGAGTACTTTTTCAAATTCGTTTTTGCGAAGCAAGCCGTTGTTCACAAAGATGCAATACAACTGTTTTCCGATGGCTTTGTGCAACAACACGGCAGCCACAGTGGAGTCAACGCCGCCGGAAAGTCCCAAAACGACTTTGCCGCTACCGATTTTTTCACGCAATTCGTGCACCGTGAGATCCACAAAAGAGTCGGGTGTCCAGGTTTGTGCCACTTGGGCAATGTTGACCAAAAAGTTTTCGAGCAGTTTTTTTCCATCGGTGGTGTGATAAACTTCGGGGTGAAACTGTATGCCGTAGGTGGTTTCCCCTTTGAGTTTAAATGCCACATTGCCCACATCGTGTGATGATGCCAACGGTATTGCGCCTTCCGGCAAACGAATGATGCTGTCACCATGACTCATCCAGACTTGCGAGCCGACTTCGATGCCTTCAAAAAGTGGCTCGCCGGCTGTGACCGATGAAAGCCGAGCTCTGCCGTATTCGCGGGTGGCGGAAGCTTCGACCAATCCGCCGCCGAAATGAGCGAGATATTGTGCGCCGTAGCAAACCGCCAACACAGGCTTGTTCTTCCGGATTTGCGACAAATCGGGATGTGGCGCATCGGCTGCACGAACCGAAAACGGGCTGCCGGAAAGGATGACCGCTTTAAATTCGGAGAGGTTTTGCGGGAGTTTATTAAACGGATGTATTTCGCAGTAAATGTTGAGCTCGCGAACCCTTCGGGCAATCAGTTGGGTGTATTGGGAGCCAAAATCGAGAATGAGTACGTTGTTTTGCATGCGCAAAAGTAACATTATAGTTGGAAAATTGAAAGTAGAAGAATGGGAATAATTCGCTACAACCTTGTCAGCCTTATGGCAATCACTGTCGGAAGGCAAACACAAAACAACCCTTCAAAATCGATCTGTCGCAGTTTCAATCAATCGGTTCATGGCTTTATTCCACAATCGGGTGCTGTATAAATCCTTGGGCAACGCTGTCTCCTGCGGGTTTTCTTCCAAATAACAACGAATGGCTTGTTCCCAATCCTCCTCAAAATGCGGGTTTTCTATCAATTTTCCATATTTTCCGTACGCCAACACTTCCGGTACGCCACCCAAAGCGGAAGCAATCGCATAACAACCACTGTGCAGGGCTTCTATGAGGCTTAAGCCAAAACCCTCGTGCCAAAGTGTTGGAAACAAATAGCAATCAGCTGTTTGGTAGAAGACCGGCAAATCGTCGTTGGGAATTTTTCCGAAAAATTTGACTTGTGAAACAAGGAATTCTCGGTTTGCACCAAATACCCACAATTCAAG
>PHDQ01000271.1 GCA_002841025.1 Bacteroidetes bacterium HGW-Bacteroidetes-13
AACGTCCGGAAATTGACCGTTGGATTTTATCGGAATTGCACAGTCTAATCAAAGAAGCGGAAGAAGCTTACGAAGACTATGAACCCACCAAAGTTGCCCGGGCAATCTCCTATTTTGTACAGGAAAACTTGAGCAATTGGTACGTGCGATTATGCCGCAGACGATTTTGGAAAGGCGAATATGAAGCCGATAAAATCGCGGCTTACCAAACACTTTATACGTGCTTGCTCGAAGTTTCCAAACTCATGGCTCCTTTGGCTCCCTTCTTTTCCGAACAGTTGTATCGGGACTTGAGCGGTAATGAAAGTGTTCACTTGGATATTTTCCCGAAATATCAACAGCATTTTGTTGATAAATCATTGGAAGCCAGAATGCAGAAAGCGCAAATCATCTCTTCCTTGGTTTTATCGCTTCGAAAAAAGGAAAAAATAAAAGTACGTCAGCCGCTTCAAACCGTGATGGTTCCTGTGTTTAGCGACAATGACAGAGAGGAAATAAAAGCAGTTTCACACCTGATTCAATCGGAGGTAAACGTAAAGAATATCGTCCTTTTGGAAGATGATTCCGAGATATTGGTCAAACAAATTAAACCCAATTTTAAGACCTTAGGCCCGCGTTTTGGAAAAGACATAGGTTTGATTTCCAAAGCAATACATAATTTATCGAAACAGGAAATCACGACATTAGAGCGCGAGGGTATTTTAACACTGTATATTCAAGAAAAAGTAGTTAATTTGTCGCTCGACGATGTAGAAATATTGGCTTCTGAAGTTGCAGGTTGGCTGGTGGCAACAGACAAAGGGATAACCGTTGCGCTTGACAAGAACATCACGCCGGAGCTTAGAAATGAAGGAATTGCCCGCGAGTTGGTCAACAGAATTCAAAACTATCGGAAAGATTCGGGTTTTGAAGTGACCGATAAAATCCGCATTCAGATTCTCAAGCATCCGGAGATTCAAACGGCTGTTTCTCGAAACGAAACATACATCAAAGACGAAACCTTGGCCAAAGAGTTGAACTTGGTTGATTATATACAAAACGGAATTGACGTTCAATTTGACGAAATAGAGACTAAATTATTCATAGAAAAAATTTAAGCACATGGAAACCGATATCAAAGTACGCTACACAGATGCGGAATTAGCAGAATTCAGAAAACTCATTGAGGATAAAATTGTAAAGGCTCAACAGGACTTAGAACTCATCAGAAGTGCCTATATGAACGACGGCAACAACGGCACCGACGACACTTCCCCAACTTTCAAAGCTTTTGAAGAAGGCTCTGAGACGATGTCGAAAGAAGCCAATACACAACTGGCAATCCGTCAGGAAAAATTCATTCGAGATTTGAAAAACGCAATCGTTCGCATCGAAAACAAGACCTATGGCATTTGTCGTATCACCGGAAAATTGATCAGCAAAGACCGCCTCAAACTCGTTCCGCATGCCACTTTGAGCATCGAAGCAAAAAATTTGCAGAAGTAAAAGATTTACAGCTATATTTTACAGTTGTAAAACATGGTACATTGATAACAATAATTGCCTCTTAATCGAATATTCTTTAACTTTGCAGAAAAGATAGACCATGAATATTCAAGCAGAAAAACTGGAACTCGTTAGAATGATACTAGATACTGACAATCCTAGCATCCTCTCCTCCATTAAGCCGATATTTACAAGTTCCAAGAAAGTTGACTTTTGGGATAGTTTACCTCAATCCCAAAAAGAAGAAATTCTTAAAGGAATTGAAGAAATTGAAAATGGAGAAACGGTAGACTATGAGGAATTCATTAAGAAACATCGTTAATGAAAAGAGAGATAAGGCTCTCCAAAAGAGCGATTAGAAAGCTCAACAGTCTTCTAGTTTACCTTGAAGAAGAGTGGTCAACCAAAGCAAAGCATGAATTCATTCTGAAATTAGATAAATCATTAAAACAAATTCAAAAACTTCCTGACAGTTTCCCTGAATCAGAAAAGATTAGAGGTTTAAGAAAATGTGTTGTGACCAAACAGACAACCGTCTTCTATAAATATTCAGAGACAACGATTGATGTCATCACAATTTTTGACAACCGTCAAAACCCGAAATCACTAAAAAAAGAAACGAAAGAATAAATCACGTTTTACAACAGCTGCTAAAACCCATCGGGGCTGATGCGCAGATAAGCAAGTTTTTAGTACTTTAGTGAAAGTTTATCGTGGGACAGAGACGCTGCTTCGAACTCCCCAACGGTTTTTAGCAGCAAACGGTGAAAGCCACTTCTTTGCGGAGTGTTTTTTTTAATTTTGTACAAACCGCTTGGATGAAATCTACTTTTTTACTTATTGGATTGATGGGCTTTCTCGCCGTGCATGCGCAAACGCAAATCAATCATTTTGAAAGTTTGGAGGGCATCAAAACCATCCGATTTTTTTTAGATGAAGTGACCAATACGCACCTCCAAACAACCGCAGGAGATACCCTGTCAATCAAAATGTTTCAGGACGGAGAATACGCACCTTACTTGCAGTTAAAAATTGTACGGGAAAAAGATGAATTGAGCGTGTACAATCAAAAAAATCTAAGTTTTCCCGACTTCGATGACAAACTAAGCGCGCATAAAATTATCTCGCAAGAAGCGTTCATCAGTCTTCCAAATAAAATGATCGTCTATTTTGAAAGCAACACCAGCAATCTGAACACCACCGGAAAATTTGAGCAGCTGACAGCCCAACTATTGAATGGTGATGTCAACCTAAATGCATTTGATGGAAACGCGAAAGTTTAT
>PHDQ01000272.1 GCA_002841025.1 Bacteroidetes bacterium HGW-Bacteroidetes-13
TTAGAATATCCTAATCGGATTTGGAATAATTTATTACTTTTGAGAATAAAATCCGACCAAATGAACGCAACCATCGGTGAAAACATCCGGAAATTTAGAGAACTCAGGGGTTACAGCCAGGACTATATGGCACATAAAATGAGTCTTACCCAAAGTGCCTATGCCAAAATAGAAAAAGAAAACACCAAACTCACGGTAGAGCGGTTGCAGTTGATTTCCGAGATTTTGGAGGTGGACATTGCCAATCTGATCAGCGCGGGGAAACAAAATATTTTTAACCAATACAACAACCAAACCGCCTTGGGCTATATAGAAAACTACACCCAACAAGAAAACCAAGTGCTCAAAGACAAACTCATCGAGCAGTATGAAGCCCGGCTAAAGGAAAAAGAAGATGAATTGCAAAAGTTGAAAGCTACGTTAAAGAGATGAAAACATTACGCATGTTTTTATATCTTTACCCAAAAGTTTAAGTTTATGATTACATCTGCCGAAAAGTTAGAGTTGATTCAATTGTTGTTGCAAGAACAGAAAACATCGGTTTTACTTGCGGTTAGGAATCTTTTGTTAAAATCTGATAATCAGAATATTCAAGAACTTTTGGACACAAGTGAAAAAGAATACCAAGCGGGGAAAGTACGTGATTTTGGTACTGTTTTACAAGAATCAAAAGAAAAATATTTTTCTAAATGAAAATCGTTTGGACTTCGTTGGCATCAAAATCATACAATTTGATTATTGATTATTTAATCCAAAAATGGAACTTAACAATTGTAAAGGATTTCGTGCTTGAAGTTGAAAAGGCAATGTCACTTATTTATGAAAATCCGGAATGTTTTCAAAGATGGGAGGCAAATATGCAATATAGAAAAGGACATGTCAACGAATTGGTGAGCTTTTTTTATCGCGTTTATGAGGGTGAAATCGTTGTTCATCTGTTTTGGGGAAATTATCAAAGTCCGAAAAAACTTCAAAAATTACTTTTGAATCCATAAAAACCAATTCCCCCATTTTAATTTGTCGATAAATTTAACGTAATCTCCCGTCTCAAAAAATAACCCGTCACCAAGGTTGACAAAACATCGGCTGCGAAAAAGGAAATCCACACGGCCGGTTCGCCGTAAAACTTGGGCAAGATCAACACCAACGGAATAAAGAAAAATCCCTGCCGGGTGAGCGTGAGCAACAGCGCCGGAATCGATTTTCCAACTGCCTGAAAATAAGCTGCTCCAATGAGTTGAACAGCAATAATCGGCGTGGCGGCAAACACCCAACGGATGGCTTGTGGTGCTTCGCGAACAACTGCCAAATCGGAGGTGAAAACCCGCGCAATTTCATACGGGAATACCATCAAAAGAACGAAAACTAAAAACGCCAAAACTGATGCATACACGATGGCTTTTTGGATGGTTTCGCGAACGCGATGATAATTTCCTGCGCCAAAATTAAACCCGGCGATGGGCAAAAATCCTTGTGTGACACCCAAAATCGGAAATAAAGCAAACATCAACAACCGACCGACAATGGCATAAATCGCTACCGAAGATTCACCGCCCAAATGAAAAAGAATGTTGTTGACAATCAAATACGTAATGCTCACTACTGCCTGCCGTGCCAAGGTGACAAAACCCAAGGCGGCGATTTCAGAAACTATTTTCACATCCAGCCACAAATGTTTCAGATGGATTTTGAGTTCCGAATTTTTGGATAAGAAAAACCACAGGATAAAAGAAAAACAAAACACATACGAAATGCTGGTCGCCCACGCTGCGCCTGCCATTCCGTAGCCCAATACATTGATGAAAAGATAGTCCATGATCAAGTTTGCCACCGAGGGTATAATCATGGCAATCATCGAATATTTGGGCTTTCCTTCCGCGCGAATAACTGTATTTCCCATCATGCAAAGTGCCAAAAACGGCACACCGTACAGCACGATGACGTAGTATATTTTGGCAGGTTCGTAGATGGCACCTTTGCCCCCAAAACTCGGGATGAGCATTTCTACATAGATCAGTCCGAAAACAACAAACAAGACGCTGAGCGAAAGGGTCAGCATGATTTGGTTGCCAAAGGTTTTGAGTGCTTTTTCGTGCTCATTTGCACCCAAAGCACGGGAAATAACAGAGGAACCGCCGATTCCGATAGACATGCCCAAAGCAGCAATAAAAAAGGAAACCGGAAGCACCACGTTGATGGCCGCAATAGCCACCGAGCCAATCCAATTTCCGACAAAAATGGTGTCAATCAGCACATTAAGAGACATGACCAAAATGCCAATGGAAGCGGGAACAGCCTGTTTGACAAGCAGTTTACCGATGGTTTCAGTTCCTAAAATAGATGCGCTATTTGCCTTCATCAAAGATGTCTTAATTTTGACTCGCCCATTCGTCAACCCAACGAGCAAGTGTTTTTACCCACTCATCACCATCGTTCAAACAAGGGATTACATGAAACTCTTCTCCGCCATTTTTGAGAAATTCTTCTTTGCCTTCCATCCCGATTTCTTCCAAGGTTTCCAAACAATCGGACACAAATGCAGGCGTGACGATGGCTAATTTCTTTACCCCTTCGTGTGCGAATTTTTCGATGGTTTGGTCTGTGTATGGTTGCAACCAAGGGTCTCTCCCCAATCTCGATTGAAAGGAAGTGGAAAAACTATCCGCTTTCAAACCCAAATATTCACCAACTTGCCGGGTGGTTTCGTAGCATTGATGACGATAGCAAAAGTCGTGCGCAGCAGAGGCTGTTTGACAACATTGCCCG
>PHDQ01000273.1 GCA_002841025.1 Bacteroidetes bacterium HGW-Bacteroidetes-13
GGCTTATATGAGCAAAGATCAAGTTGAAAAACGCATTAGAGAAGTCAGAAAATCGATGGAAAAAGCAGCCAAAGAATTGGATTTCATGCAAGCGGCTAAATTTCGGGATGAAATCGACTTGTTGCAAAAACAGTTAGGCGGGCAGGATCGTTAAAATTGTTGAACGGATTCCACTTCTTCCGGTGTCACCATTTTATCTGAGGTGTTTCCCCACGAATTCAGTATGTAGTTCATCACATCGGCAACTTCTTTGGTTGTTAAACCCGGGTTCTCCATGTAATTGTAATAAGTTTTTCCGTTTACTGTAATTTTTCCTGAAACGCCATATTTAACTGCTTTGATGCTTCCAATACGGTTGTTTAAAAGAAAATCTGAGCCCGCGAGTGGTGGGTAGATTACACCATCTCCTTTTCCGTCAGGCATGTGGCAGGTGAAACAGATATCGCTGTAAATTTCTTTTCCTCGTTGCATACTTTCTTTGAAGGTTGGGTCTTTTTGTGAAAAAAAATTTGGCAATGAAAAAAAGCTCATTCCGCCGGAAATGATTAAGAGCGTAAAAATTGTCTTCATAATCAAGCTTAAAATTTATCTTTTGGGAACAATTTTAAAAATTCCTTTACCCTCGACACCCACGTATAAAAAGCCGTCCGGAGCTTGACGCACATTGCGCAATCTGCCGATGCCGACTGCTAAATTCTCTCTTCCGATAACTTTTTCACCTTCCAGCGTTAATCGTTCTAAATATTGAAATTTTAAGGAGCCAACCAATAAATTTCCTTTCCACTCAGGATATACAGCTGAGGTGACAAAAGTCATTCCGCTCGGAGCGATGGAAGGCAACCAATAGTGGATGGGTTCAACGATTCCGGGTGCTGAAGTTTTATCAGAAATGGTTGTACCATCATAGTCAATTCCATAGGTGACAACGGGCCAACCGTAGTTTTTACCCTTTTGAATAATGTTAATCTCATCACCACCCATCGGGCCGTGTTCGTGTACCCAAATTTGTCCTGTATTGTAGTTTTTAAGCATGCCTTGCGGATTGCGATGACCGAAAGAATAAATGGCAGTTTTGGCATTTGCAACTCCCACAAACGGGTTGTCTTGCGGAATGCGACCGTCGTCAAAGAGTCTGTAAATCTTGCCGCCATCACGCGTGATGTCTTGTGGATTTTGTTGGAGATTTCCGCGATCTCCGATTGAAAAGTACAGATATCCATCGTTGTCAAATTCAATTCTCGAACCGAAATGTTGTCCTTTGGTGGTGTTGGGTTCGGCTTTGTATAGTTTTTCAATATCAATCAGTGCATCATCCTTAAGTTTTGCGCGAATGATGGCAGTGTTTCCACCTTCACCCTGACCTTCTGAGGAAGCGTAAGATATGTAAATCCAACCATTTTTATCATAATTAGGATGCAATTCCAAATCTAACAAGCCGCCTTGGCCTTTTGTATAAACTTTCGGAACATTTTTTACCAAAATCTTTTGACCATTTTTGAAATGAATCAATTCACCTTTCTTTTCAGTGACCAACATACTTCCGTCCGGCAGAAATGCCATTCCCCACGGAATTTCCATATTCGTGATAACGGGTTCGAGCGTGTATGCAAGCTTTTCGCTTTCAAAGGATTGCACTACCTGCGATTGACAGGAACTCGAAAGTGTAAATGCTATAAAATAAATCAGTATTAAAGAAGTTTTAGAAGGAATCATAAGCAGTTGTTTGGTTGAAATAATAAATCTTGATAAAAATATAAAATTTACGTTTTAAATATTGCAATAATATGTTAAAAGGAAACAGCCTTGTTTTGTGATAAATCAAATATGTAAATTCAATTATCAAAAGAACAAATCAAAAATTATGGATTTATATGATTTAAAAAAATTATCTTTGAAGCAAATAAATTGAAACAAAATGTCATCCTCAATTGAACGAATCAAATGCCTTATTTTAGGCTCCGGCCCTGCTGGATATACAGCTGCCATCTATGCGGCTAGAGCTGATTTAAAGCCTGTTATGTACACTGGAATGGAACCTGGTGGGCAACTTACCACAACAACAGAAGTTGATAATTTTCCAGGGTATCCGGAAGGAATAGATGGGCCAACCATGATGATTGACTTGCAAAAACAAGCCGAACGATTCGGAACTGATGTTCGAATAGGAATGGCAACGGCAGTCAAATTCGACAGCGAAGAAGGCGGTATTCATCAAGTCACCATCGATGGGAATAAAACCATCGAGGCAGAAAGTGTCATCATTACCACAGGTGCAACGGCCAAATATCTCAACTTGCCAAGCGAACAGAAACTTCGCGGTGGCGGTGTTTCGGCTTGTGCAGTCTGCGATGGTTTTTTTTACAAAGGACAAGATGTAGCGATCGTAGGTGGAGGAGACACAGCCGCTGAAGAAGCGACTTATCTGGCAAAAATTTGCAAAACCGTCACGATGCTTGTCAGAAAAGATGTACTGAGAGCTTCCAAAGCCATGCAGCATCGCGTGATGAACACCGCCAATTTAATAGTCAAATTTAATTCTCAGGTTGACGAAGTTTTGGGAGAGAGCGTGGTAGAAGGTCTTCGTATTTTAAATAATCAAACCGGTGAGAAAGAAGAAATCAGCATCACGGGGCTATTTATTGCCATCGGACACAAACCGAACACCGATATCTTTAAAGGTCAATTGGAGATGGACGAAACCGGTTATTTAAAAACCATCGGTAAATCGACCCGCACCAACAAACCCGGCGTTTTTGCAGCCGG
>PHDQ01000274.1 GCA_002841025.1 Bacteroidetes bacterium HGW-Bacteroidetes-13
CGAACCGAGAGTCCGGCAGGCAAGCCGTTGCGTACTTGGCTGTCGGCATTTGATAGATTGAAAGCATGAAATCCGTCTTCGTTTCCGTCGTCATCGCAGGCTTCCAAAACGGCATCGTTGGCGGTGGTGGTGGAAATTTGTAACGACACTTGTGCGGTAGTGTCACAGCCCAAGGAACTCATCACACGGGCATATACCAGTTGATTGAGTGTTGTGTTTGAAAAATTATTTGGATTGCCTATCGGGTTTACATTGTTTTCAGCGTCTGTTTGCGTGAGAAAAAAACCTGTGACAGTAAGTGTTTGGTCATCAAGGATGATGTCTTGAATTGCTTGACTCAAGTTATAAATAGTCAATCCGTCTCCGTTTTCATCGCATTGTATCAATTGCGCATCATTCACTATTGGAGGTGGTATAAATTCGATGGAAACATCACCAAAGGAAAGACATCCGCTGCCTAAATCAACTTCTACAGCATAAACACCTGTATCGGTAACGGTCAGTGTATTACTTGTTTCCCCCGAAAGCGGAACGCCGTCTTGAAACCATTGGAAGGTTGCCGGTATGCCTAAGTCTGCATCAAGCACAAGATTGTCTCCCTGACACAATGCGTTTCCGTTGAGTGCAGTTCGATCCGGTCCTAAGTCGGTATCGATGCTAAAACTTCCGCCACCCAAAAAAATAGCTGAATCAAAAAGTGCGTTTCCTTCATCAGCAATCACCAATTTGATGTGGTATGTTACATTAGGAATTACAGTTGCACTGGCCGTAAGTGCGACGGTTTGACCATTAAAGTTGATAGGTGAACTCACGCTGTTGAGTCGGTCGAAAAATTGTTCATTTTCGGCAGGACAACCGAATGCACCGGGGAAATCCGGGTGAACGGTAGTCACTTTTACAGGGATATTTGTATTGGGGACAACAGCTAAATTTTGAAAGGGTTCGTCCACGCCGGCGCGCTTGAGCAGAAAGGCAAACCCGTCAGAAAAATCGCAGGGTCGTGGGCTGTTGTATTCTTCTGATGCAAAAATATAATCAAAGCTGATGCGATTGGCGATGGGTGTAAAGTCGAACTCTAAAATGGTTGCATTGGTGGTGTTTCGCACACCAAGGGCATCTTCCAAATCTGAATCCCCAACCCACCCGGAAGCTGTTTCGCTCAAAACGCTGTCGTTTGGGCCAACTGACGAACTTGCTCTCCCCGTGCTTAATACGACTCCGTTTTCGAAGGGAAAATCGGCTCCGTTTCGGTCAAAAAAACCATAACTCAAACTGCCATCACCGAAATTTCCAGAAGCGGCACTGATGTTAGAAACGCTTGCGCAGGGGGTGTTCGCTAAAACCAAGTTTACCAGATCTTCCGGAGATAGCTTATCCTGAACAACAATATTTTGTGAAAAGTGAGATTGAGACGAAAAAGCAAAACATAAAAGTGCAACAAGTTGTTTCATTAGGAGGTGAAATTGTTTGTCGCTAATGTATTACAAATCTCGCTTTTTGAGAAGTCGATAGGAAAGATAAACAAAAATAAAAGTCCAAATTACGACAATCAAAAGCTGATAGAAATGAATGCTGTAATCCTTGTTGAACGATTCACCTACCTGATTGGCCAATGATTTGATGCCTGAAAGACGCGTAAAAGGTTCTTTAATCAGATTACTCATGGACGTAAGCGGGAAAAATTGCATCACTTTGGATGCGAAATCAGTATCAGATTTGAATCGAATTGTCAAAAACAAAATACCTTCCGCAATGGATAACAATATCAAAAAACCCAGCGCAAAAGCCGAGCGTTTTACCCAAATTCCCAGAAAAAGACACAAGGCAAAAAAGCCGCTGAGTTTGACAAAAAATGCCAAGAGATAATCTAAATCACGAAAAATAATGGATGCTTCGTTGAAATCCGAAAAAATCAATCCGAGTATCATGGAAACCACAAAAACAAAGACTGTGGAAACAGCTGCAAATAGCAAAACCGTATAGAATTTCGACAAGACAAATTCCTTTTTGCTGAGTCCGTCAATCAAATTTTGTTTCAGCGTGCGATAACTGTATTCGTTTGCCATCATCGAAACGATGACGATGGCTAAAAATAATTTGAGCAAAGCCGCCACCCAGGTGTTGAAATGCCAGATATACGGAAAGTTAAAAATTCCTTGATCGGCTATGCGAAAATGTATGTTTGCAAAATCAAACTCGATGGATGCTATCAAGGCAATCGAGGTGAGCAGCAGAAAATAGATGAGCGTAAGTATTCGACTTGCTTTGTTGAGGTAGAGTTTTTGAAATTCTATGAGGAGTAATCTTTTCATGTTTAATCAATTATGTTTTTCGTTTTGTTACCAAGACCTCACAGCCCCCGTCACTACGGGGTAAATCCTGTGCGGTCTATTCAATCAATTGGCTGTTTGATTCTTCACCAATTCTAAAAACTGCTCTTCCAAACTTTGTTTTCTTTTGACAAGGTGAGATGCAATTATTTTGTTTTCAAACAAAAATTGATTGAGTGTTGTCGCGTCTAAATCTTCTTTCAGAAATGCTTTGATGGGGTGCCTTTCGACTGAAAGATGACTGATGGCAGGATGATTTTCTAACAGCGAAATCAAAAGTTCATGTTGGTTAGAATCCACCTCATAAAAACCTTTGCTGGCAGTCATTTCACTAACCAATCCTGAATAAAGTTTCTTCCCTTTATGGAGAATCACCACATGCGAACACACTTTTTCGACTTCAT
>PHDQ01000275.1 GCA_002841025.1 Bacteroidetes bacterium HGW-Bacteroidetes-13
AAATAACTGGAGCCGCCACCAAAACCTACCGAGGAATACAGCGTAGCAACCACAAAAAATCCCATACAGAGAAATAGAAAATTATTGAAATCCATCCGCAAATTTTAGGTATTGATTGAGTCCGCCTTCCAAATTGTACAACTCGGATATCGGATGGTTTTTTTGTGAAATTTGGATGGCTTTCAAACTTCGCAAGCCCGATTGGCAAATCATGCAAACAGCTTCTGAAAAATCAATCTCATCAAGCCTGCTTTCAAGCACATCTAATGGA
This sequence comes from Bacteroidetes bacterium HGW-Bacteroidetes-13, assembly GCA_002841025.1. Taxonomy (GTDB): domain Bacteria; phylum Bacteroidota; class Bacteroidia; order Flavobacteriales; family Flavobacteriaceae; genus UM-FILTER-40-17. Next base: position 272 of record PHDQ01000275.1, read on the forward strand.
ATATTTTGGCTGTTGTCTATATGGAATTGCAAAAATTCTTCAGTGGTGCGGACATCGATTAGTTGCAATTTTTTATCAGATTCTATTAGATTCGCCAAAGCCGCGCCTGAAATAGTTTGATGGCGATAACAAGTTTCAAAATCATAATTTTTTTGTAGTTTTTTGATGTCCAAATTTTCCGGAACTAAAGGGAATTTTACCTTGTAAATGTTTTGTGATAAACCATTATAAATCAATAGGCTACCCGATAAAACATTGCCGATTACGGTAAGCATTTTCACCGCTTCCAAGGCTTGAAAATTTCCCACGATTCCCGGAATAATTCCCAATACGCCGTTGGTATTGCAATCCGAGATTTGTGATGGTTCGGGCATATCGGGAAACAAGCAGCGATAGGTTGGACCGCCGTTGAAATTAAACACGCTTACCTGACCTTCAAAACCGTGTAAAGCCCCGTAAACAAAAGGTTTGTTTAAAATCACACAAGCATCGTTTACCAAATACCGCGTCGGGAAATTATCGGAACAATCCATCACCAAATCGAAGTTGGTAATGATTTCCAATGCATTTTCAACATTCAGAAAAGTATCGAAAAGTTCAATTTTTGTAGCTGAATTTTGTTGCCTTAGTTTGCGGGAAACCGCCTGTATTTTCGATTTTCCAACATCATTTTCATCATACAAAACCTGCCGATGGAGATTGGTGATGTCCACCGTGTCGTGTTCAACAATTCCGAGTGTCCCAATTCCCATCGCATTCAAATACTGCAAAACAGGTATGCCCAAGCCACCGGCACCCACCACCAAAACTTTCGCTCTATGAAGTTTTGACTGTGCTTCCGAACCAAATTCGGCCAAACTGGTTTGCCTCATGTAACGCTCGAAATGCATCTTTAAAGTTTTGAGATTACTTCGTGGTAGTCTTCCATCGAATTGGCATTGAACAGCACCTTGTCTTCCTCAGGAAAAACCAATGCTATATCCGAATTGATGAGGAATTTCCTTGGGCAACTGCCGCCACCCGCTTTCAGGTTTTCCTCGGCCTTCTTCAAGGCTTCAGGCTCCCAAATGGCGCAAAGCGGTTCGGGTAGTTTACTCGATTGTGTGGCAAAAGCGGTGGCAAATTTCTTCGGATTTCTCTCTTGAATCAAACGTTCAATCGATGTTTTGTCAATCAAAGGCAAATCGCAGGCCAAGACCAACCAAGCCGCATCGGGATATTTGTGATGTGCGCTGATGAGTCCGTTGAAGGGACCGCGGTATTGGTTTTCATCAACGATAATTTTTGCATTGGAAGAAATCCCAACTGTCTGTTCATCTCTAACACTTAAAAAAACATCTGCGCAAACTTCTTTTAAAAGGTTTACCAGATATTCGCGTTGCGGAATGCCGTGATAGTTGATGGAACCTTTGTCAATGCCCATTCGGGTACTTTTTCCGCCGGAAAGTACGAGCCCGTAAAGTTTATCTTTTGAAGTCATTTTTACCGCCGGTTTTTTGTTCGAGTCTGATGTCTGAGATTTGTATGTCATGCGACAAGGCTTTGCACATGTCGTAAACCGTGAGCGCGCTAACGCTGACTCCGGTGAGTGCTTCCATTTCAACACCTGTTTTTTCAGTACATTTTACGGTACATTGGATGTGCAAAACGGGTGCTTCCGGTTCTATTTGAATGTCTATTTTTGAAAGTGAAAGCGCGTGGCAAAGGGGAATCAAATCGGCAGTTCTTTTGACAGCTTGAATACCGGCGATGACTGCGGTTTGTATGATACTTCCTTTTGTACCCACAAATCCGAGCGCTTCCAATTCCACAAAAACTGCTGGCGGAAAAATCACTTTGCCCGAAGCTGTTGCCACGCGTGCGGAACTGATTTTATCGGTCACATCGACCATTTGAAGGTCGCCGCTTTCGGAGATATGAGAGAGTTGTTTTTTCATCTGTCTATATTATTTGTTTTTATCGGTCAGATGGAACACCCTTAATAATCATGCTACTGTGTGCAAAATTTTTTACATGGGTGTTTCATGTGTTTATAATTATTTATTTTCAGCAGTCACATGGAACGCCCTAGAATAATCATTCTCCTGTGTGACACTCTTTTTACATGGGCGTTTCATGTTGTGAAGTTAAACAGAACTTTTCACCCGCCAATGGAAGTCATCGAATTTTCAAACACGCCTTTATTTAGTTTTTGGGCTTCAAATCCGTTTGCCGCACGGGTGCTGATGGCTTTTTGAATTTCATGTTTCAAATTTTCCTTTGCCTGATTGGCTCTTAAAACTTCGCGTATGTTTGTGACCGGTTTTCCGTACAAACAGGTGATGACATCGCCGGTAGCCGAAATACGCAAGCGGTTGCACGACCCGCAAAAAGTCCGGCTGAATGAAGGAATCAAGCCAAAGCTTCCCACGTGATTTTTAATCTTATAATTGATAGAGGTGGACGTTTTA
>PHDQ01000027.1 GCA_002841025.1 Bacteroidetes bacterium HGW-Bacteroidetes-13
GATGAATAGTTTGGCTAAAGCCTTTTTTTGATTGTTATACCTATAATCATCCCGCTAAAGCAGGATGCAATTGATTGGCAGGAATGGGCCTTAATGAATTCATACAAAACAATAAAATTCATCAATAGGAATGGGCTTTAGCCAAATTTTACCGTCCCTTGATTAAACTAATTTTGTATCTTCGTCTCTGCTTCGAATTTTTATTTCATGTAAATTTCAGACACTTAAAACAAGATGATTAACAAGCGGTTATTGGTCAAAAATTTGTTGGCGCACCAAGATGAAAACAGTTTTTATGACAAAAAGCGCCGTTTGGACTTGTATGTAAAAGAAGGTAAAGCCAAATTTCTGAAACACGTCTGCGCCCTGAGCAACTCCAACCCCAAGAACAATTCGTATATCGTAGTGGGTGTGGAAGACGCAAAAAGTGAAATCGTTGGGGTTGATTTTTTTGACGACAGCAAAATACAAAATCTGATAGACGCGTATCTCAACAACGCACCGTTGGTACAGTATGAAAATATTCCGTTTGCGAATCTACCCAATGACAAAGTCGTCGGATTGGTGACTATTTTTCCAAACAATAAACTAACTTCTCTTCGTCGGAATATATGGAAATATTGGGGCGGAACGGTTTTCTTCAGACAAGGAAGCAACTCGATTCCGGTGAGTTTTCGAAGCGAGTTGGTCGATACGAATTCATCCATTGTCGCTTCGATTGAGAAATCGGCACAAAACAACATCCAACTAACTTTGGACGGCGTGTTTGATTTCATCATCAAAAAACATCCCGATTTCCCACCTCATTACAAGGTTTTCAAAGAAATATTTGTGATGTGTTGGGCCGGAGTGGAAAAGAAAATTGATAATTCGACCTATTTTTCTAGAGTTGATATTGAGTTGGTTAACGAACATGTGCGGCTTTTTTATTCTGCTTTGGATGAAGTTTCCATCTCTTTCGATGAAGATGCCTTCCGAATCATAGAATATGTTCAATTGGGCATCAACCAATACCAAAAATACTATCCTTTGGAAGAGGTTGTCATCAACTTTGAAGAAAACGGAACTTATAAAATAAACACCAACCTGCTGTTTGAACCGCCTCAATTTGATAAAACGGTGATGCATCACATCTACAACGCAAACAACAAATTGGTTTCGAAATTGACAAAAGGTGCTTCGATAGAAACTGTTGACCAACACGATTTAGGAAACCTTCCCAACACTTACCTGCTTTGCTATCTGAATGGATTTGAAGAGGCCAAAGAAAAATTGATTGCCGCCAAACCTTTTCTTAAACTTCACAGCGATAAAACCTACGATGCTTTCAAAGAAGTGATGCGCATTTTCAGAAAAATACGATACAACTAAAGTTCGTTAAATAATTGGTAAATCGATTGCTCCATTATCTAATTTCTTAATTAAATCTTAACTTTGCAGTTAACTAATCAAAATCGCAATATGTTGCTACATCCACATCGAAAAGAAGTCATGAAAGCCCTCGAACCCGAGGTAGAAGCATGGATGCAAGAATATTTGATTCCCGCAGAAAAAATATGGCAGCCGACCGATCTATTGCCCGATTCTTCCAACGAAAATTTTTACGAATCTGTTCGCCAAATACGCGAAGAGGCGCGCGAATTACCCTATGATTTTTGGGTGGTTTTGGTTGCTGATGCCATCACAGAAGAAGCTTTGCCAACTTACGAATCCTGGATAATGGACATCGAAGGAGTCAATCAACATGAGCGAAACGGCTGGTCTCGTTGGACGCGTCATTGGACTGCCGAAGAAAATCGTCATGGCGATGCGCTTAACAAATATCTTTATCTCTCCGGCATGGTCAACATGAAAGAGATTGAAATCACAACCCAACACATCATATCCGATGGTTTTGCGATTGGCACCGGTCGCGATCCCTATAAAAACTTTGTTTATACCAGTTTTCAGGAATTGGCCACGCATATTTCGCACAAAAGAGTCGGGCAATTGGCACAAAAAAAACAGAACAAACTCCTCGGAAATATGTGCAAGCTGATTGCCGGAGATGAAATGCGTCACTACATGGCTTATCGATCCTTTATCCAGCGTATTTTTTCCGTTGACCCGAGTGAAATGATGATTGCTTTTTCGGAAATGATGAAAACAAAAATCGTGATGCCGGCACATTTTATCCGCGAATCGGGTGGCGTAATTGGTGATGCCTTTGAAAATTTCTCCAACGCAGCCCAACGTTTGGGTGTTTATACCACCGAAGATTACATCGATATTTTGAAAAAATTAACCGATTTTTGGGACATTGCAAACATCCGAGAGCTCAACGACCGATCGGAGCGCGCACGAGATTACGTTATGAATCTTCCGGACAGACTGGCAAAAATATCCGAACGCGTTAAAATTCCTCAAGATCCGTATGCCTTCAAATGGGTAACGGTTTAAAATCGATTTATACAAATGATAGGTCAACAACGCACTTTGGTAATTGGTGATATTCACGGTGGTTACAAGGCATTGACCCAAGTATTAGAATGTGCAAAGGTTACAACCAATGACCGATTGATTTTTTTGGGTGATTATGTGGATGGTTGGAGCGAATCGTCTCACGTGATTGATTTGTTGATTCATTTAAACGAAAAACAATCTTGTCTATTCATCAAAGGGAATCACGATGATTTGTTCTTAAAATGGTTGCAGGACAAAACCGATAACCCGTTATGGATACAGCACGGCGGACAAGCAACGATAGACAATTACAACCAAGTTGACAAAAAAACAGTCCAAAAGCATTTGAATTTTTTGCAATCGCTGAAAAACTACCACGTTGACGCAAAAAACAGATTGTTTGTTCACGCAGGATTTACTTCACTCCACGGCCCTGAAAAGGAATACAACAACATCCCGTTTTACTGGGACAGAACCCTATGGGAAACCGCTGTTGGTTTGGACACTTCACTCCCACTCGATTCGCCAAAATATCCGCAAAGACTCAAATTATTTACCGAAATATACATCGGTCACACCCCCACATTGCGCATTGGCGAACAAAAACCGTTTCAAGCTGCCAATGTTTGGAACATAGATACGGGAGCCGCATTCACCGGAAGCTTAACCTTGATGGATGTTAACACAAAAGACTTTTGGCAAAGCGACCCGTTGCCTGAACTTTATCCGACCGAAAAAGGAAGAAATTGAAACAACACAAATTCTTTGGCATGAAAAAAATATTTTTATGGTTGATTCTAAGTGTTTTGACGGTTTCTCAAACCGCTTGTCAAAGCAAGGTGGAAACCAAGAAACCGGAAAAAAATTCACAGAAAAATCTGCAGGTCGCCTATTTTGCGAGTGGCTGTTTTTGGTGCGTGGAAGCGATTTTCGAAAGTGTCAAAGGTGTGGATGAGGTCATTTCAGGTTATAGTGGCGGCCAAACGAAAAACCCGACCTATCGCGAAGTGAGTTCCGGGCAAACAGGTCACGCAGAGTCGGTTGCAGTTTATTATGACCCGAATGTCGTTTCGTATGAAACATTGATAAAAGTCTTTTTTGGCTCGCACGATTCCACAACTTTAAACCGCCAAGGTCCTGACAGAGGAACGCAATACCGTTCGGTTATTTTTTATCAAACTGAAAAAGAAAAAAATACGGCAACCGCTTATGTAAAGTCGTTGGAAGATAAACATGTATTCAACGCATCAATCGTCACCCAAATCGTTCCTTTCAAAACCTTTTACAAGGCGGAAGATTATCACCAGGATTACGAAAAAAACCATCCGGAAAATCCCTACATTCAAAATGTTTCCATCCCAAGATTGAAGAAATTTCAGCAAAAATTTCCGGAATTATTGAAAGGAAATGCGCATTAAGCTGGCCATAAATAATTCATTTAATTTGTAAGTGAAACAGTTTTTGTATTTTCACGCCTTAAAAAATATAAACATTGCAAAAACACCAAATACAAAACAATCATTTAAAGATAAGCACTTTAGACTTTGGCGCAACACTGCATCAATTGTGGGTGAAAGATAAATCCGGAAAAGCTGTCAATGTCATTTTGGGATATGAAAACATCAATCAATACCTCGACAATCCGTTTTCCATCGGTTCAAGCATTGGTCGGTATGCCGGTCGAATTTCGGGGGGTGGATTCCACATCGATGGAAAATTTCATCCGGTTCATACCGAAAACGGGGTTCATTTGCACGGTGGCATTAAAGGTTTTGATAAAGTCTATTGGAAAATGTCAACTGCGACTGAAACAGCCGTTACTTACCAACTCGACAGTCCCAACGGTGACGAGGGTTATCCGGGAAACCTTCATGTGGAAGTCACCTATGCTTTGCATGAAAACAGTTTAACCATCGAATACAAGGCAAAAACGGATCAAAAAACAATTGTAAATCTCACCAATCACGCTTATTACAATTTAGACGGTGAAGGCGATATTTTGGATCATAGCTTGTTTTTAGACAGCAGCCAATATTTGGAAACCAATTTGAAGCAACTTCCAACCGGAAATTTTTTGTCGGTAGATGGCACTCATTTCGATTTTCGCAAACCGAAAACCATCGGAAATATTTCTGATTTCAAAGGTATTGACGATTGTTTTATGCATCAAAAAACGCAATTGCACGTCGGAAGTTTGTATTCACCCAAATCGGGTATAGAAATGCAGGTGGAAACCAATCAACCTTCCGTAGTCATTTTTACGCCGGAACATTTTGGCAGGACAAATTCGCTTTTTGAAAAGAAATTTTCTAAATTTTCATCCATTTGTTTTGAAACCCAATTGCCTCCCGATGCGCCCAACCATCCTGATTTTCCAAACCCTGTTTTAGATATTGATAAAGTTTACTTAAACAAGAGTGTGTTTCGTTTCCGTATTATCTAATTTTTTTTACCTTTAAGCAAAATCTACTAAAGTATATGAAAATCATCAAATGGGTACTGATTGTTGCGATTGCTTTGGCTGTAATCGGTTATGGAATATTCGCGCTGAATAGAGCTAACACCAAAAAATTCAGTCCGGAAGACACCGTAGGTTACATCAAAAACGATTTGCAATTGTCCGTTTTTTACAATCGCCCATTCAAAAAAGGAAGGCCGATTTTTGGTGCTTTGGTTCCTTTTGGAGAAGTTTGGCGCACCGGTGCAAACGAGGCTACCGTGTTTACAACCAACAAAGATTTGACCTTGGAAGGACAAGTTCTGCCGGCAGGCAAATACACCCTTTGGACCATTCCAAATGCTGACATGTGGGAAGTAATTTTCAACTCCAAACAATATGTGTGGGGCGTAGATGGCGAAGGTAAAGCGAGTAGAGATGCTGCTTTTGATGTGTTAAACATCAAAGTTCCGGTTGATAAAAAAACAGACGTGACCGAACAGTTCACCATCTATTTCTCGGAAATTAATTCGCAAACAAACCTGATTTTCGAGTGGGATCAAACGAAAGTTGCCGTCCCGATTATTTATTGATAACGACCTCAATACTTGAGGCAAAATCAAGGTTGCATGTCCAAAAAAAAGCAAACAAATACAGCGGATGCATCCTCGGGAAACACCAATCCTACATTGGCTTCCTCCATACGCGAATTCCGAAGAAAACCCGTTTCAGCCCAACACCTCTTTGAAGGAATCAGAGCCGGAAATACCACCGTACTCAGTCAAGCCATCACACTGATTGAAAGCAACAATTCGGCACACGCAAAACTCGCTTCTGACTTATTGTCTCAATGTTTACCCTATGCCAATCAGTCTGTCCGAATCGGCATCACCGGGGTTCCCGGTGTTGGTAAAAGCACTTTTATAGAAAGTCTTGGAAAACTGCTCACTTCTCTTGGGAAAAAGGTAGCCGTTTTGGCCGTTGACCCAAGCAGCTCGGTTACCAAAGGCAGTATATTAGGTGATAAAACCCGGATGGAGCAATTGGTCAAAGACCCGAACGCCTATATTCGCCCGTCTGCCGCAGGCGATTCCTTGGGAGGCGTAGCGCGCAAAACCCGCGAAAGCATCATCTTGTGCGAAGCAGCCGGATTCGACACCATTTTGATTGAAACCGTGGGGGTCGGCCAAAGTGAAACTGCCGTCCATAGCATGACCGATTTTTTCTTGTTGCTTCACCTGACCGGAGCCGGAGACGAGCTGCAAGGCATCAAAAGAGGCATCATCGAAATGGCAGATACCATCGTCATCAACAAAGCCGACGGTGACAATCTTGAAAAAGCCAAACGAGAGAAGACAAACTTACAACATGCTTTACACATTTGGCCTGCCAAAGACAATGATTGGACTCCACCCGTAATTTTATGCAGTGCTTTAGAAAACAAAGGTATAGAAGAACTTTGGGGAGTTATTTCCTCCTTTTTCTCCGCAAACAAAAAAGCCGGTTTTTTCGACAAAAAAAGAGCTCATCAAAATGAATATTGGCTTTTTCAAGCCATCGAAGAAAGATTGAAACAAGATTTTTTTCAAGACAAATCCATACAAGCCGCGTTAAAAAAAGAACTGCAAGCACTTCATAAAAACAAGAAAACACCTTTTGAGATTGCAGAAGAATTAATAAGATTGCATCATTCAATGCGTAACAACACTACAAAAAAAACTTGAGTTTATTTCCTATTTTTACAAAAAAATCATGAACTACATCTTGTTTGACGGTCCGGTTCGCAACCAACTCCTGCCGTTCACTTATACCCGACCTGTTGCCGATATTCGCATCGGAATCTTGACGATACGCGAAAAATGGGAACGCTATTTAGGAAGCACCACGACTACCATCACAGAAGATTTTCTGAGTGAAAAATATCCGATGGTAGAATTGGAAGAAAATGTGTTGATCAACAGCTCTTTTTTACCCAATGAAGAATTGGTTGAGAACATCCGAAATTTGCAATCAAAGCAAGCGCTGTTTTGGGAAGAAGAAGTCATTGCCTTTTTTACGCAAGACGCGCAAGAAACAGTCGATTTTGCGGATTATGAAACCCTCGAATTCACAGGAGAAGTCGTTCGTGTTGAACATCCGTGGGATATTTTTTCAAAAAACGGAATTGCACTTGAAGACGATTTTGAATTGCTTACACGCGGAAGAAAATCTCAACCGATTTCATCAACCAACCAAGTTGCATCAGCTGAAAATATTTTTATTGAAGAAGGTGCAAAGGTAGAATTTGCCACACTCAATGCGAGCTCAGGTTCAATCTACATCGGAAAAAATGCAGAAATAATGGAAGGCAGCCTCATCAGAGGTCCTTTTGCCTTGTGTGAAGGATCGACTGTCAAGATGGGGGCGAAAATTTACGGCCCGACCACGATTGGTCCTTATTCCAAAGCCGGCGGAGAGATTAACAATTCGGTGCTTTTTGCGTATTCCAACAAAGGACACGACGGGTTTTTGGGAAATTCTGTCTTGGGTGAATGGTGCAATTTGGGTGCCGACACCAATACTTCAAACCTGAAAAATGATTACAGCGAAGTGAGAATTTGGAGTTACGAGCAACAAAAATTTGCGCCAACCGGCTTGCAATTTTGCGGACTGATGATGGGTGATCATTCTAAATGTGCCATCAATACCATGTTTAACACGGGAACTGTTGTGGGCGTAAATGCCAATATTTTTGGCTCGGGTTTTCCGCGAAATGTCATCGGTTCATTCACTTGGGGAGGTCCGGCAGGATATAAAACCTATCTGCCCAAAAAAGCATTTGACGTTGCCCGAGAAGTGATGAAAAGAAGAAATCTCCAATTCTCTAAAATAGATGAAGACATCCTTTCGCATGTTTTTGAGATAACCAAAGATGAGCGGAAATAAAAAACTCCCAAAAAGGGAGTTTTAATTTTTATAAAATTATTTTGATTTATTTGTAAACCGATTCTTTTTTGAAGTGCTTGGTCAATAAATAATAAACAACCGCACGGTATTTGTTTCGGTTTGATCGACCGTATTGATCGATGACTGCATCGAGTGCTTTGTCTAATTCAGGTCCGTCTTTTAGTCCCAATTTTTTAACTAAGAAATTGTTTTTTACCGTTTCCAATTCTTTGGCATCGGTACCCGATACTGTTGCGGAATCGGCATTGTAAATAGACGGTCCGCAACCGATGACTACTTTTGTCAACAAGGCTTGGTCTGGTGTAACACCGCATTTATCTTTTAAATCGGCGGCATACTTGGCGATTAATTCATCTCTTTTACTCATAAGTTTTGTTTTATTAATAATTAAACCTCTAATTTAACATCTTATTTGATAAAATTAAAATATTCTTTTAAAATTTTATCATTTATTAATCTTGGAGTGAAAATTTCAAGCAATTTCGGTTTATCTGAACGTTCATAGAATTGATGAAGCTCGCAGTTTAAATTATCCATTTCATCCGCTTTTGTGTATTCAAAACCATACATTTCACACAGTTGTTTTGCCGTCAAATTGTGCGATGTTTCAAAATAGGTTTTGAAATTTGCTGTCTCTTCATAACCGGGCAATATTCGAAAAATACCTCCGCCTTGGTTATTGATGACAATTATTCTAAAACTTTTGGGTATGTAATTGTTCCACAACGCATTGCTGTCGTAAAAAAAACTCAAATCACCGCTCACAAAAACAGTTTGCCTGTCGCAAACAACCGCTGCGCCGACGGAGGTTGATGTACTGCCGTCTATCCCGCTCGTCCCACGGTTGCAAAATACTTGAAGCGAAGGATTCACGTCAAACAATTGAGCGTAGCGTATGGTCGAACTGTTGCTGAGTTGCAACAGGCAATTATCGGGAATCGAAGCCAAAATCGTATCGAATACTTTAAAATCGGAAAAAGGAATTTGGTTTAAAAAGGTTTGATGCTTGCGCGCATGTTTTTCTCTAATCGCCAACCAACTTAATTGATATTCAATCGGTTGAGACTTAATATCATCCAAGAATATTTTTAAAAACTCATTTGGATTACATTTTATTTGACCTTTCAAACAAAAGTAAGTATCATACGCTTCGTGTTTCCCTATATGCCAATGTGACTTGGGCTTATACGTTCGTAAAAATGCTTTTATTTTTTTGGAGACAATCATGCCGCCGATGGTGATTAACAAATCGGGTTTGAGTTTTTCCAATTCTTCAGCATTCAAAGGTGCAATTAGTTTGTCGATGCTGTTGATGAAATTGGGATGATGCAAATTTGAGATTGTTTCGGTTAATACAATTACCGAAGAATCTACCGCTAACTTTTCTATCCATTTTCTATCGATTGAATTCGGCGCCAGCGTCCCGACCAAAATCATTTTTTTGGGAGATTGATTCCAAAGTTTTGCTAATAAAGTTATCTCAGAAATAGCAGCGGGTTTCGGAACAAATTCTTTTGTTTTTTGGGGTGCAATATCAATCCTTTTATCGGTCAATCCGTAAAGCGGTTCTTCTAAAGGAACGTTGATATGGACCGGCAACATTTTTTCCGAAGAATTGTGCATGGCTTCTCTAATCAATGAAATATTCTTTGAAAATTGCTTGTCTAAAACATCTTCACAATCCAATAAATTGGCAGAAAAACCAATGTGAGTGGCATAAACATTCGCTTGGCGGATGGTTTGTCCGTCGCCGATATCGATAAAATCAGCCGGTCTGTCAGCAGAAATGACAACCAAAGGAACATGACTGTAATAGGCTTCTGAAATAGCCGGATAGTAATTCAACAAGGCCGAACCGGAAGTGCAGACCAACGCGACAGGCTTTTGCAATTGTTGGGCGATTCCAAGTGCAAAAAAACCGGCACATCGCTCATCGACGATACTGTAAATTTTAAAAAACGGGTCGTTGACAAAACCCAAGGTGAGCGGTGCGTTTCTGGAACCCGGCGAAATGACAATATGCTGAATTTGAGCTTCTTTACAAAGTGAGATAACAACTTGAGCCAGCGGTTTATCGGTGTATTTCATATTGCCTGTAAAGTTACAAAAAACACGCTCATTACACTCAGGAAAGCCATGATAATGCGTGCAAAATCCGTTTCATGGTTTCAGCTTTTGCCATGGTTTCTTTCCATTCATCTTCAGGAATTGAATTTCGGGTGATGCCGCCACCGACAAATAGGCGCGCTTGGTTATCGACAATCTCCATGCAACGAAGATTGACATACAAATCCGTGCGATTTTCAGCATAAACCGGCCCTAAATACCCGGTGTAGTAATCCCGGTTGTAGTTTTCGTTTTCTAGTATAAATGCTTTGGCTGTTTCCCGTGGTAAACCGCAAGTAGCCGGAGTTGGATGCAACAAATTTACGGCCTCTTTGATATTTGTTGACAGGAAATTCCCGGTGATTTCAGACCTCAAATGAAACAAATTTCCCGCCTGGAAAGAGGATGCCGCTGTCGAAGTGAGATTGGCAGTGTGTGGCTTGAGTTGGCTGAGAATAAAATCTGTGACCAACTGTTGCTCATGCTTTTCTTTATCGCCCCAAGTGATGAATTGGTTTTTTAAAAACTGCTTGGTTCCTGCCAATGAAACCGTCAAAAAGCGTGTTTCCCTGACAGAGAGAAAATTTTCGGGCGTTGCACCCAACCACATGCCTACTTTTGGATGATAAAATCCATAGACAAAAGCAGCAGGATATGCAGACAACAAACTGATAAAAATATCGACGATGTTAAATTTGCTCAACGGCACAAACTCTTCTCTTGATAGCACAATTTTTTCGGCTTTTCCATCTTCAATAAGCGTTTTTATATTTTCGATTTTACGAATATAATCAGTCATTGCCACATCATCGGGCTGATAAAAATGCTGAATCGTGTCTTTTTTCTTTCGGGAAGATTTCCAATGCAATTCGGGAATTTCGGCAGATTCGATGATTCCTTTAATTAAAACAGTTGGTGATTGATTGTCGAAAGGAGCAAAAACAAAGCCTTGATCTTTAAAAGTTTCTACCTGAATAAGCGCATCATCTTCTTGACGAACTACTTGCAAAAAAGTGTCGTCCGGCTTCCTGAAGAAGACGACCGGAAGATGGTTTTTTAGATGGATTTCCGCTTGTTTGAGAAGTATCTCAAAGTCAATCATGTTATTGATTTTTAGGAATAGCGATCGTCGTCAATTTGCAATCTGAAATCAATTGTCCTGAATCGTTGGTAACCGGTATGTGCCATAGCTGAATGGTTCTGCCTTTGTGTATCAACTTTGCCGTGGCAAAAACAAAGCCCTCCCGAATACTTTTGACATGATTGGCTGAAATCTCTATGCCTCTGACTGCAATTTCATCCGCATTCAGAAAAATAAACGCCGCCGCACTGCCGACACTTTCAGCCAACGCAACCGTTGCTCCGCCATGTAGAACGCCATCAGGTTGGTGAACCCTCGGATTAACAGGCATTCTGGCCGTCAAAAAATCATCTCCAAGATCGATGTACTCAATCTGCAAGGTTTCCATCAGCGTGCTTTTTGAAATCTTGTTACAAATTTCAAGCAGTTGTTCTTTGGATTTTTTCATGTAAAATCTTATTGCTTCGATAAATTTTCTGCCAAGGTATTGATGAATTTACCAATCGGTCCTTTGATCATCATTTGTATCATCGGATTAAACTCGCCACTGAAATTCAACTGCACTTCCGATTGATTCGCAGAAACCGACTCAATGTCAGCAACCAAGGTAAAGGGTAACTTATCTGAAACTGCACCAAGCGCAACCTTTTTGGAAGCTAGCTTTTCAGTTAACTTGAGTTTGATTTCGGGCATTCCGCTCAAGGCAAAAACAAAACTATCTTCATCCAACATTTCAAATTTGGCAATATTTTCCGGCATTAAATGCTTAAAATTTTTGACATCGGACAAAAAGGCAAAGGTCTCTTCCTGAGACTTGCCTACTTTCACTTTTGGACTTTCTAAATTCATATTAATTGTCGTGTTAAAATTGTGGTTGCCAAGATTGAGGGGTTAATTTCCACTGTTCCAAAAGCAACAACTCGTCAGCTTTGATATAGTCTGATTTCAAAGCGTGTTGCAATACAAAATCATAGTTTGAGATCGTAAATAAATCGATGCGATTCTCATCAAACAACTGCTTTGAGACCTCAAATTCATAAGAGAAAATAGCCACCATTCCTTTGATGTGGATGCCACTATCTTTCAAAGCGTGAACAGCCAACATACTACTTTTTCCCGTGCTGATAAGATCTTCAATCACCACGCAAGACTGACCGTGTTCTGCATAACCTTCTATTTGATTTTTTCGACCGTGGCCTTTGGGCTCAGGACGTACGTAAACAAACGGAATTCCCAAATATTCCGCCACCAAAATTCCAATCCCGATGGCACCTGTAGCTACGCCGGCAATCAAATCGGGTTTGCCGTAATGCTGATCGATAAACTTGCCCATTTCCTCTTTGAAAAAATTTCGAATTGGCGGGTAGGACAGTATCAATCGGTTGTCGCAATAGATTGGAGACTTCCATCCGGATGCCCATGTAAATGGATTTTTGGAATTCAACTTAATTGCATTAATTTGCAACAAGAGTTCGGCAGCCTTATCGGCAATGTTTTCATCTATAATCATGCTTACAAATGTATAAAGTTTTTATCAATGACCGTCCAATCATCTTGACCAATCAGGTGATTAACGACAACAAACACGAAATGTTTTTGATGGACGAGGTCAATTTAGATTATTTGATAGAACGCGTCAACAAAGGAACTTTGCACAAAGCTTACATTTTAGCTAAAGATGCACAAAAACCCATCAAAAAATTAAAGAAAAAAATCAAGACAGTAGTCGCAGCCGGCGGTTTTGTGAAAAATGACAAGGGCTGCATACTTTTTATTCACCGAAACGGTCGTTGGGATTTGCCCAAAGGAAAAAGAGAAAGCTACGAAACCACTGAAGCTGCTGCCATCAGAGAAGTAACCGAAGAAACGGGTGTGAACAAACTTGAGATTGTCAAATTTTTAGGCAAGACCTATCATGTGTTTAAACGAAACGGCAGTTATCGGTTGAAAATCACCCATTGGTATGAAATGAAGACTACTTTCAAAGGAAAACCGCGTCCCGAACCCGAAGAAGGAATTGATGAAGTCGTTTGGATTCATCCGGATAAAGTAGAAGCCGTGCTTGAAAATTGTTATGCCAACATCCGTGAATTATTTGACCAAGTCATTCACGCAAACAAGCCTATTGTGTAGTTTTTGAAGATTTACAAAACAAAAAGCCCCGCCGGATTTGGCAGGACTTTTGGATACAAACCTATTTTTGCTGATGCAATTAAGCCAAGACAGCCTGCACTTTATCGGCAGCTTCTTGAAATTGGATGGCAGAGTGAACAGCCAAACCGCTGTTGTCTATCAATTCCTTGGCAATATCCGCGTTGGTGCCTTGCAAACGTACAATAATGGGCACTTTAATCGCATCGCCCATGTTTTTATAGGCATCCACGATTCCTTGTGCCACGCGGTCGCAACGGACAATTCCGCCGAAAATATTGACTAAAATTGCTTTTACGTTCGGGTCTTTCAAGATAAGACGAAAAGCTGCTTCTACCCTTTTGGCATCGGCTGTACCACCGACATCTAAGAAATTGGCAGGCTCACCACCCGCTTGTTTAATCAAATCCATCGTGGCCATGGCCAATCCGGCTCCGTTTACCATACAACCTACGTTCCCGTCCAAATCAACATAATTGAGACCAACAGCTTTGGCTTCAACTTCAATCGGGTTTTCTTCCAACAAATCGCGCATGTCCACATAATCTCTGTGGCGATACAAAGCGTTGTCGTCCAACACAACTTTGGCATCGACGGCAAGTATTTTGTCATCGGAAGTTTTCAACACCGGATTGATCTCAAACAACGAGGCATCGGCATTGACATAAGCTTTGTAGAGAGAAGTAACAAATTTTGTCATTTCTTTAAACGCATTCCCTTCAAGTCCGAGATTGAATGCCACGCGACGTGCTTGAAAAGGTAGCAAACCGACTGTCGGGTCGATTTCTTCGGTAAAAATCAGGTGTGGTGTTTTTTCTGCAACCGCCTCAATGTCCATTCCGCCTTCTGTGGAATACATGATCATGTTTCTGCCTTTGGCACGGTTGAGCAAAACCGACATATAAAATTCGCTGGTTTCAGATTCGCCCGGATAGTAAACATCCTCGGCTATCAATACTTTGTGCACTTTTTTTCCGTGGGGTGGCGTTTGTGGAGTTATCAGATTCATCCCGATAATTTGCTCGGAAATACTTTCAACTTCTTTTAGGTTTTTTGCCAATTTGACACCACCGCCTTTTCCGCGTCCGCCGGCGTGAACTTGTGCCTTAATCACATACCATGATGTGCCTGTTTCGGCGGTCAATTGTTTGGCGGCATCTACCGCTTCTTGCGGATTGTTCGCTACGATCCCGCGTTGAACGCGCACACCGAATCCGGCTAAAATTTCCTTTCCTTGATATTCGTGTAAATTCATTTCTTGAAGAGTTAAGTTGTCATTCTAGAATACCCCACAAAAGTAGCAAACCACGACTAATAAAACCAACAAATCTCATTTTTTAAGAAATAATTGTCGCATAAAAAAGCCCGCAAGCTACCACACTCACGGGCTACAAACAACATTACAACAAAAACCAACCTAATTATCTTCGTATGTCTTATAAATATTTTTCAAATGAACGCGTCTGAACCTGTCCGCCCAAGTCGTGCAAGAGATTGTAAAGTCCAAAAAATGTACGATTGATATACAGAAAATGTTTGGAACCTCGGTTGCCGTTCATTTTTTTCAATTGATTGTCTTTGGAATATTTCTCGCCCAATTCGGCTATTTTTCCAAAAAATTCCGGATCTGAAAAATCAAAGGTTTCGGCATTGAAAGGTTGTGTGAATAATGACAACATTTCGTGAAATAATTTGGAGAAGTAAGCTACTTCTTCAGAGGTATCATCGGGTTTGAGGATTTCTAATTCTCTCAATTTCAAATCAAAAATGACCGGATTGTCGATAGATTCTTTTTTTGCCAATTCAAAATAAGGCACATAAAATTCATCGGGAACTTCTTTGATGCAGCCAAAATCGATGGCAATCAGGTTGAAATGCTCGTCTATCATAAAATTACCCGGGTGCGGATCGGCATGTACTTTTCGCAAGCCATGCATTTGGAACATATAAAAATCCCAAAGGGTTTGGGTAAGCTTGTCTGCTATTTCCTTCGGAAAACCTTTACCAATGTAGGTTGAAATATGATTTCCTTCCATCCAATCCATCGAAATAATTCGTTCGGATGAAAATGTCGGATAGTATTTGGGAAATTTCAATCCGGGAATCTTTGCACAAGCCTCACTCATTTCAATACTCTGACGGATTTCTAACAAATAGTCTGTTTCTTCTGTCAACTTATCTTCTACTTCTTTGAAATATTTCTCCGAATCTTTGGCTTGAATGTTAAACATCTTCATGGCAAAAGGTTTTACCAATGCCAAATCTGAGCTGATGCTTTGAGCTACTCCGGGATATTGGATTTTCACAGCAATTTTTTTCCCATCCAGAGTAGCTCTGTGAACCTGGCCAATGCTTGCTGCATTGACAGACTCAGCATCAAAAGTGTCAAAAATTTCTTCCGGATATTTGCCAAAATAATTTTTAAAGGTTTTTCTCACCAAAGGCGCAGAAAGTGGCGGTACGGAAAATTGCGCCAAAGAAAACTTTTCAACATAGGCCCGCGGCATGATGTTTTTGTCCATACTCAACATCTGGGCAACTTTCAACGCACTTCCTTTGAGACTTTTCAACCCGTCGTAAATGTCTTCGGCGTTGTTTTCGTTTAACTCGTCTTTGGAAAGTGATGAGTCAACCATTTTCTTGCCGTAATATTTAAGGTAGTTGCCACCCACTTTCACACCGGTAGTCATCAACTTACTGGCTCTACCGAGCTTACTTACCGGAATGTAATCGATGGTTTTCATTTTTTTCTTGTGTTAAACGGTTGCTTCTTTCCATAAAAATTTACCAAAATCCAACAAACCGTCCAAAGGTGTGCTGTCAAAAACATCGAACACCACGCGAACAGATTTTTCGATGACCAAATCTGTTTTTTCAAACGAAGGTGAGCCGTCTTTCAACCAAAATCTGAGTATAAACAATGTCTGTAACCAAGCGGCTTCTGAAAATATTTTCTCGGAGCGTTGGGTGAGTTTGTTCTGTTTGGTGCTGTTGTCTTCCAAGATTAATTCTTCGGCAAAATGGACTACTTTCTTGCGAAGCTCAGACAATTGCGACAAGCTTTTCAAGCCGGCTTGATGATCTTCCAAGACAAACAAAACATAACTGCGATTGGCAGTCAACATTTCAAAAAAGGTATAGTAGAACGTCAACAATTTATCTTTGGATGCGTAGCCTTCAAAATCCGGATTTTTTTGTATCACCACAAAAGTATGCTCGAAAAAAGCTACCCAAATTTTCTTTTCCAATGTCTCAAATGAACCGAAATGTGCATAAAAATCGACCTCGTTCAGTTTGCAATCTTTACAAAAAGCAAAGACAGATTTGGGTTTTTCAGCTTTGGAAAGCACCCAATCCATGTATTTGGTAATTATAGCTTCGGCGGTTACAACTTTTATGGCTGACATGATGGTTTTTATTTGTTCATGCAAAGATAAATTATTTTTGTTTAATGTTATTAAAAATAAGTTAAACATTTCATCGTTTTGAATATTGTCGTTCGGTAAAGATTTAAACTATGGCTTAAACCTTAGCAGTCACGAGGCTTATACAACATATCGCATCAACGGGCTTTTTTTTTGATGACAAACTTATCTATCGTCAGTTTGTTCCGATGTGACTAAAAACAACTCCCGCAAGGGCGAAACATAGACAGGAAAGCAATTAAAGCATACTCAATTTGGCTAAAGCCAAGACAATCACAAACCTGCTTCGGTTGGCTAAAGCCAACCGCAATTCATAAATTGCATCCGCTATAGCGGGATGACAGCTGCAACAATGAGGCAACCCGCCTGAACATTCGGGCAGGTTGGCTTTAGCCAAATAAAAAATTAATGGGAGTAAGTGATCTTTAAAAATCAGTTGGCAACCATTTTTGACCACATTACCCAAAAATATAAACCAAGGATGATATTGCAAGAGGTTACCTCCGGTCAATAATTTTTAACGGACCGCAATGGTTTTGAAAATATCTTCGAAAAAACAAAAAGTTTCAGATTGTCACACCTGCCGAAATGGTATCTTAATTGATTGAAAGGAATCGATTCAATATAAAACTTAAAAAATTATGTCCACAGGAAACATCAATGTAGTTGTTGGGCATATTTTTCAGTAGAGTGTTTTATAAAATATAAACCCCGAAATTTGTTTTAACAAAATCGGGGTTTTACCAACATAACATAATAAACAGTTGTGTAAGACTATTTGCACAACGATTTACTTTTTCAAAGTTTTGAATCAATATTCATAGAGGATTTGTGAATCATTGTTGGCTATCTTC
>PHDQ01000276.1 GCA_002841025.1 Bacteroidetes bacterium HGW-Bacteroidetes-13
TCTCTGTCAATGGTTTCATTGTATTTGACTGTTAATTTGGATTGAGCAACCAACTGACTGATTTCATCGGCAGTCAACACGTCCATCCGGCTTTGTGGAGCTCTGAGCATGGTGGCTGCAAGCGGTGTCGGAATGCCTTTTTCGTTGAGTGCCGATACCAAAGCCTCGCCGATACCCAACGAAGTGAGAACCTCATCGGTTTTGTAAAATTCGGAAATCGGATAGTTTTCTGCTGTCAGTTTAATCGCTTTTCTATCCTTGGCAGTGAATGCCCTTAGTGCGTGTTGTATCTTCAATCCCAATTGGCTTAAAACAGCATCCGGCACATCGGTCGGATTTTGGGTGACAAAATACAAACCGACCCCTTTGGAACGAATCAGTTTGACAATATTTTCGATTTGATTGAGCAAAGCTCCCGAAGCTTCATTAAAAATCAAATGTGCTTCGTCCAAGAAAACAACCAATTCCGGTCTGCCCGAATCGCCTTGCTCCGGAAAAGTATTGTATATCTCCGCAAGCAAACTCAACATGAAAGTCGAAAACAATTGGGGTCGATCTTGGATGTCGGTCAATCGAATGATGTTTATGTAACCTCTTCCTTGATCATCGATTCGAAGCAAATCGTTGACTTCAAAAGAGCGTTCGCCAAAAAACAGGTTGGCTCCCTGTTGCTCAAGCGCAACAATTTCGCGTAAAATGGCACCCGTAGAAGCAGTAGATATCCGCCCGTATTCGCGTTCCAATTCTGCTTTTCCTTCTTCGGTGGCGTATTGCAAAACTTTGCGAAGGTCTTTTAAGTCGAGTAACGGCAATTTGTTGTCGTCACAATATTTGAAAACAATCGAAATTATACCCGATTGCGCATCACTCAATCCCAATATTTTCGAAAACAATACCGGACCAAATTCGGAAACCGTAGCGCGCAATCTTACACCGGATTCTTTAGACAATGACAATAGCTCAACAGGGTAACTGCTGATTTGATAAGGAATGTTTAATGTTTTATGTCGTTCTTCTATCTTCGGATTGGATGTAGCGGCTTGCGCGATTCCGCTCAAATCTCCTTTGATGTCCATCATCAAAACGGGAATTCCTTTTTCAGACAACTGTTCAGAGAGTATTTGAAGCGTTTTGGTTTTTCCGGTTCCGGTTGCACCTGCAATCAGACCGTGTCTGTTCAACGTTTTGAGTGGAACAGACACGGTAGCCTCCGGATTTGGAACGCCATCGAGCATCGCTTTTCCCAACACGATGTATTCGCCTTTAAAAAGATAACCGCTTTGGATGGTTTCGATAAATTGTTCTTGTCGATTCATAAAAAAAATTTGCTAAATTTATGTATTCTTTTGCGTATATGAAATAAACTTAAAAATTAAACCGATGAAATACCCATAACCAAATTTCGGATACCAACCGAAATGTTCTTAGGGCATTCCTCTCGAACCGTCGGGACGACCTATTAAAAACAAATAAAAAATAACAGATGAAATATACTTTGATTTTTCTAATTTCCTTTTTATTGAGCTTGCTTGTAATCAATTCCTGTGAACATCAATCAGCTACGGTCAATTTTATAAAGTCACATGAACCCAAGCGTCAAGATACGCCATTTTCAGATGTGGTAATTGTCGATAATTTATTGTTCCTGTCCGGTCAAATCGGGCGCGATCACAGCAAAGGTGCATTGGTGGAAGGCGGAATCAAAGCACAAACGCGTCAAACCATCGAAAACATCAAAGCCGTTTTGGCGCACAATCAATCCGATTTGAGCCATGTCGTGAAGTGTACCGTTATTCTTTCCGATATACAAGATTTTGATGCATTCAACGAAATTTATAAACAATATTTCCCCAACAAACCTGCAAGGACTACCTTTGCTGCATCCGGACTTGCTGCCGGCGCACTGATTGAAATTGAAGTTGTGGCCGTGAAACCATAGTTCGTTTTGAATGAAACTTTAGTAAATTTTTGAGTAAAACACCATGAACAAAAAAATAACCATTTTAGGCGCAGGAATCTCCGGATTAACCAGCGCCTATTTGCTTCAAA
Source organism: Bacteroidetes bacterium HGW-Bacteroidetes-13 (assembly GCA_002841025.1). Lineage (GTDB taxonomy): Bacteria > Bacteroidota > Bacteroidia > Flavobacteriales > Flavobacteriaceae > UM-FILTER-40-17. The sequence goes on from PHDQ01000276.1 coordinate 2,050, forward strand.
AAAAAGGTTTTGACGTGACCGTCATCGAAAAAAATAACCAACCGGGTGGTGCGATGGAATCGGTACACGAAAATGGATTTCTGTTTGACCGCGGACCGAACAGCCTGCTCGAAACCGTTCCGCTTATCGGGCAATTGGTCACGGAGCTCGGACTCGAATCGGAGGTGATTTATGCCAACGACGAAGGCAACAAACGCTATATTTTGCGGGACAATCAGTTACACGCATTGCCAACGTCGCTGAAAGCATTTCTCCAAACCAAACTATTTTCAACCGCCGCCAAATTCAGATTGCTCAAAGAACCTTTCGTGGGAAGGTCTGATGACGGATATTACCAAAGCATCGCCGATTTTGTCAAACGCCGATTGGGACAGGAATTTTTGGACTATGCCATCAATCCTTTTGTGGCGGGTGTCTATGCCGGAAGACCGGAAAAACTGAGTGTTGCGTCTGCTTTCCCCAAACTTTATGCCTTGGAAGAAAAGTACGGCGGACTCATGATAGGTGCGTTCAAAAGTGCCAAAGAACGAAAGAAAAGAGCCGAAGTTTCCAAACAAAGTGCCAAGATGTTATCGTTTAGAAACGGGATGCAAACCTTGCCACTCGCATTGGCTAAACAGTTGGGCAATCGGGTGCTGACCAAAAGCG
>PHDQ01000277.1 GCA_002841025.1 Bacteroidetes bacterium HGW-Bacteroidetes-13
CGGAGTGAACACGTCCGAATCGTAGTTGCTTTTCACACCTTGTAAAACCATGCAAAGTCGTTCGAAACCCATGCCGGTATCGATGTGTTTGGCAGGAAGCTTCTCAAGCGTGCCGTTAGCCTTTCGGTTGTATTCCATAAAGACCAAATTCCAGATTTCTACGACTTGCGGATGGCTTTGGTTGACCAAATCTCTTCCGGGTATTTTGGCTTTTTCATCAGCAGAACGGATGTCAACATGAATCTCTGAACAAGGCCCACAAGGCCCTTGGTCGCCCATTTCCCAAAAATTATCTTTTTTATTGCCAAGCAATATACGGTCTTCTGAAATATGCGTCTTCCAAAAGTTGTAAGCATCCGAATCGCGTTGTAAACCTTCGTTTTCATCACCTTCAAAAATGGTTACGTACAAAATGTTTTTGTCAATCTTATAAACTTCGGTAAGCAATTCCCAGGCCCATGCGATGGTTTCTTGCTTGAAGTACCCGCCTGCCGGATTGGCAGGATCACCAAAACTCCAGTTGCCCAACATCTCGAACAAGGTATGGTGATAGGTGTCAATCCCGACTTCTTCCAAATCATTGTGTTTACCCGAGACACGTAAGCATTTCTGGGTGTCGGCAATACGCCTATGGGAGGGTTTTTCAGTTCCCAAAAAATAAGATTTAAACGGATTCATTCCGGCGTTTACAAACATCAATGTTGGGTCGTTTTTGATGACCATCGGTGCAGAAGGTACGATTTGATGTGATTTTTGGTGAAAAAAATCGAAAAAGGCTTGTCTGATTTCTTTTGAATTCATCGGTTAGGTTCGATAGATATTAAAACTTTCAGTTAACTGAAAAACAATTTTTATATTTGTTCGTTTAAGCGAAACGTGTTTTTTCGCATTGCAAAAATAGAATAAATTATGGCTGAGGTAAAATATTATTACGACCACGAAACATTATCGTACAGAAAGATTGATCCGAAACCCGGAAGAAAATTCAGAAATATCTTTTTATTTCTTTTCTCTTCCTTGCTGTTTGGTTTTTTGGGGATTGTACTGATACTTAATGTCGATGTTTTTAAAACGCCCAAAGAAATAGCGCAAGATCGCGAATTGAATAATTTGAAACTTCAATTTCAGATTCTCAATAAAAAAATGGAACAAGCCGAAAGCGTTTTAAGCAACATTGAAGACCGGGACAACAATTTGTATCGGGTGTATTTCGAAGCCGATCCGATACCGTCTGAACAACGAAAATCGGGTTTTGGCGGAGTCAATCGATACAAAAACTTGGAAGGCTATGAAAATTCTGAATTGGTGACAAGCACGGCGCGCAGGCTCGACGTGCTGTACAAACAATTGGCGGTTCAGTCAAAATCACTGGATGAAATAAAAAATTTGGCGGCCAACAAAGAGAAATTATTGGTTGCCATTCCGGCCATTCAGCCCGTAAGTAATGAAGATTTGACACACATAGCATCGGGATTTGGTTGGCGATCCGACCCATTTACAAAAGTGAGAAAAATGCATTGGGGCATCGATTTTACAGCACCCAAAGGAACGCCAATTTATGCCAGTGGAGACGGCGTAGTGATTTCGGCGGACAATACACTTTCCGGTTATGGCAATCACATCGAAATCAACCACGGATTCGGTTACCGAAGTTTTTACGCACATTTGTATAAATACAATGTCAAAAGAGGTCAACGGGTCAAACGAGGCGACATCATTGGTTTTGTTGGAAGTACCGGCCGTTCGGAAGCTCCGCATTTGCATTATGAAATTTATAAAGACGGCATTCGCATCAACCCAATTAATTTCTACTATGGCAGCATGACTGCAGAGGAATTCGCTGAAATTCTCAGAAAAGCATCATTAGAAAATCAATCGCTTGACTAAGATGAGTGTAGAACTGCCTAAAAAATTGTATTACGGAATTGGTGAAGTATCCAAAGCTTTTGGTGTCAATACGTCACTTATCAGATTTTGGGAGAAGGAATTTGACGTGCTTCAACCCAAAAAAAACGCAAAAGGCAATCGAAAATTCACCCCTGAAGACATCAAAAATATTGAGCGAATCTATCATTTGGTCAAGGAAAAAGGTTTTACCTTAGCAGGTGCAAAAGAGCATCTAAAGGTCGAGAAGAAAAAACCTTTGGACAGCTTCGAAATCATCAAAAAATTAGAATTTGTCAAAGGTGAATTAATCAAAATTAAAAATCAACTCTAAACTAACACAATCATGAAAAAAGGTCTTATAGTTCTAATTGTAGTCGCAGTCATTGGTTTGGTTGCCTATTCGAGCATCAAAGGATTTTACAACAAAGCCATCACGATGAACGAGACTGTTTCCAAATCTTGGGGGAATGTACAAACCTCTTATCAACGCAGAAATGACCTGATTGGCAATTTGGTCAAAACCGTGCAAGGCGCAGCAGATTTTGAACGCACCACACTTACGGCTGTGATTGAAGCGCGCGCAAAAGCAAGTTCTGTTACCATCGATCCGGCCAACATCACACCTGAACAATTGGCAGCATTCAACCAAGCGCAAGGCGGCTTGAGCAGCTCGCTTTCCCGTTTGTTGGTGACGGTCGAACAATATCCGGATTTAAAATCCAATCAAAATTTTCTCAAACTCCAAGACGAGTTGACCAGTACGGAAAATACCATCCAAACGGCTCGTGTACGTTACAACGAAGCTATTGA